>NZ_JBHVYL010000014.1:0-90423 GCF_042880955.1 Leifsonia sp. NPDC058292 | reverse complement strand
CATCAAGCGGATCCGTCGGCGCCGCCGTCGTGTCCGTTCGGGTTGGCTCCGCCGTCTGCGGGGCCTTCGCCGCCGGCCGAGCCGTCGGCTCCGCCGTCGTGTCCGTTCGGGTTCGCTCCGCCGTCTGCGGTTCCCTCTCCGCCGGACGCTGCGTCCGTCGTGATGTCGTCGTCGTTGATCGAGCTCATTCCACCCTCCACTTCGCGCGGGATCGGCGGCGAACGCCGCCAGCGCTCAGACTACGCGTCGGCGGTGCTGCGTCAATGGTGGTGACGTCGCGCGCGCGCGCCGCGCCGGTGCGCCCGGTCACCGCGGGCCGATCTCCGCCGCGCGGTCCACGAGCATTCGGAGCAGGTCGGGGTAGGCGAGGCCGGCCTCGGCGCAGAGCCGCGGAAAGTGCGAGTGCGCGGTCAGACCGGGCATCGTGTTGATCTCGTTGAGCAGTAGCGGGGAGTCGGCGCCCCTGAGGTCGCCGCCCGGGGACTTGCCCGGGGAGCCGGCCTGCGCGACGAAGAAGTCGACCCTGGCCAGTCCCTCGGCTCCGATCGCCTCGAACGCCAGCACGGCGAGGTCGCGCAGGGGTGTCAGCAACTCAGGGTCGACGCCTCCCGGAACCTCGATGGCGGCCCCAGCACCGCCGTACTTGCCGTCGTAGTCGAAGAACTCGTGGCGCGAGTCGAGGCGCACCAGGGAGGGGCCCGTGGTGCGGGTGCGCCCGTCGGGCGACCGGTAGACACCGATGCTGACCTCGTCCGCCCTGATCGCCGGCTGCACCAGCGCGACCCTGTCGTGCGCGAGGGCGGTTCCGACCGCCGGCGCGAGGTCGTCGAACTCGGCGACCAGGGATGCGCCGACGCTCGACCCCGCGCGGTTGGGCTTCACGAACAACGGCAGCGGCAGCCCGCGCACAGCCGCGGGCAGCGACCGCAGCGAGTCCACCGCGCGGGTGTCGACCATGGGCACCCCAGCGGCGCTCGCGACGCGCCACGTCATGCTCTTGTCCATCGCCATGGCGCTCGCGAGCACCCCCGAGCCGACATAGGGCAGACCCGCGAGTTCGATGGCGCCCTGCACGGTGCCGTCTTCGCCGTAGCGGCCGTGCAGCACAGGGAAGACGACGTCGACGCCGCGCAGCAGCTCGGGCCGCACGCCACGCGGCGCTCCGGAGCCGTCGGCGGCGGAGCTCAGCCCGTCGACCTCCGCCGCGTGCCACACGCCGCACGCGTCGATGCCGACCGGGCGCACGACGAAGCCCTGCTCCCGCAGCCCAGCGACCACATCCCTGGCCGACCTCAGCGACACCTCGTGCTCGGAGTTCGCGCCGCCGTAGAGCACGGCGATCGTCGTGTGGCCGTTACGCAACGCGCACCGCCCCACGGTGCTCGCGGATCACCCGCGAGCCGAAACCGGTCATGACCTCCTGGGGTATCGTCCCCGCCCAGTGCGCCCACTCGTCGAGCCCCGGCTCGCCGAGGGCCGGGTCGCCGATCACCACCACATCATCGCCTTCGCGCACGTCTCGCCCGACGGGGCCGGCATCCACGATGAGCTGATCCATCGAGACGCGCCCGACCACCCGGCAGCGGTGTCCACGGATGCTCACCTCGCCCGTGTCGCCGGCCGAACGCGGAATGCCGTCGGCGTATCCGAGCGGCACCAGCGCGAGAACGGTCTCGGCCGCCGTGCGGTAGTCCCCGCCGTACGACACGGGCGTGCCCGCCGGCACGCGCCGCAGTTGCACGATGCGCGAGGTCAGCCGCAGCGCCGGGCGCAGATCGAAGCGCTCACCATCGACGGGCTGAACACCGAACAGGGCTTGGCCGCACCGCACCAGCGAGAACCGGGTCTCCGGATGCGCGAGCGCGGCCCCCGAACTCGCCAAGTGCAGCACGTCGGGCGTGAGGCCCGCAGCCGTCGCCACGGTCACCGCGCTCCTGAAGGCGTCGACGGCGCTCGCCGTGGCCGACGGATGCGGCTCGTTCGCCCGCGCGAGATGCGACCACACCCCGACCACGCGCAGTGTTCCGAAGCGCTCGTGCTCCGCTGCCAGCCGGCACAGTGCCGCCCAGTCGGCGGCGTCGGCTCCACCGCGGGAGAGTCCTGTGTCGACCTCGAGGTGCACGCGTGCGGTGATCCCCACGACTCGGGCGCGGGCGGCGATCTCCTCGAGCATCCGCTCGCTCGGGCAGCCGAGCTCGACGCCGAGGCGGATGGCCGCACCCAGGTCGCTGTGCGGATCCGAGAGCCACGCCAGCAGCCGCGCCGTGACACCCGAGGCGCGCAGTCGGAGCGCCTCGTCGACCGTCGCGACCCCCAGTGCGCCGGCTCCGGCGCGCAGGGCCGTTCGCGCGACCCGCGCCATCCCGAGCCCGAAGCCGTCCGCTTTGACGACGGCGAGCACGGGCACGCCGGCGACGGCGCGCAAGACGCCGACGTTGTGCGCGATCGCGTCATGGTCGACGGTCAGTGTGGCGAACGGCCAAATCTCCGGCGCGACATCGCAGGGCGGGGGAGCAGTGATGGACAGAGAAGGCATGTTTCGACGCTAAGGAAGCGCGGAGTCGGCCCGCGTCATCCGCGAGCCGCGGGCAGGTCAATCGCTCGATGTATCTGTGCGCACCGTCACGCCGTCATATTTCGGAACACGGTTTGGGTTGCCGCGCCGGTGCGGGCAGGCTGGAACGGCCGCCAAAACATTCCGTCGGCACAACACATCCCCTTCACGAAAGAGGCACAGCCATGTCCGAGGCCACTCCCACTCCTCCTTCTCTGCCGGAGAAGCCGAAGTCGCGCACCGGCTGGATCGTCGGCATCGCGATCGCCGTCATCGCGGTCATCGTCGCCGTCGTGCTCATCATCGTGAACGTCACCGCTCCCGCGTCTTCGGACTCCTCGAAGCGGGTGACGGTCAAGATCGGCACCACCGAGGAGGCCGCGCCGTACTGGGGTGTGCTCAAGAAGGCCGCTGCTGCCGAGAACATCGACATCCAGGTGGTCGGATTCAGCGACTACACCCAGGCGAACCCGGCGCTGAAGAGCAAGCAGATCGACCTGAACCTCTTCCAGCACCTGCTGTTCCTCGCCAACTACAACGTCTCCGACAACGCCGATCTCGTGCCCATCGCGTCGACCGTCGTCGTGCCGCTGCCGCTCTACTCCGACAAGTACAAGTCGGTCGACGACATCCCGCAGGGCGCCAAGATCGCCATCCCCAACGACGCGACCAACCAGGCCCGCGCTCTTCTCGTGCTGCAGGAGGCCGGGCTCGTGAAGCTCAAGAACGGCGGCACGGTGCTCTCGACGCCCGCCGATGTCGAGGCCGGCTCGAAGGTGACGGTTCTCCCGGTCGACGCCGCGCAGACCGCGCCGGCCCTCAACTCGGCCGACGGCGCCATCGTGAACAACAACTTCGCGCTCACCGCCGGCATCGACCCCAAGTCCGCGATCTTCCAGGACGACCCCAAGAAGTCGGCTGCCGAGCCGTACATCAACGCGTTCGTCGCCCGCAGCGCCGACAAGAACAACAAGACGTTCCAGAAGATCGCCGAGCTCTACCACACCAAGCCGGTGCAGGATGCGGTGCTCGCCGAATCCAAGAACACCGCGGTCATCGTGCAGCGTCCGCAGTCGGAACTGACCTCGATCCTCTCCAGCCTCGAGAAGACAGTGCGGGCGGCGAAGTAGTCCGATGGCCCTGATCGAGTTCCGCGACGTCACGAAGTCCTTCCGCTCCGGTGACACCTCCATCACCGCCATCGACGGGGTGAGCCTGTCGGTCGAGCGCGGCGAGATCTTCGGGATCATCGGATACTCGGGTGCGGGCAAGAGCACGCTCGTGCGTCTCGTGAACGCGCTGGAGCGTGTGACGAGCGGCGCCATCCTGATCGACGGAGTGGACATCACGCAGCTTCCCGAGCCGAAGCTGCGTGACGTCCGCGCCGGGATCGGGATGATCTTCCAGCAGTTCAACCTCTTTCGCTCCCGCACGGTCTTCGGCAACATCGCCTACCCCCTGAAGGTGGCCGGCTGGTCGAAAGAGAAGCGCAAGGCCCGGGTGGCCGAGCTCCTCGCCTTCGTCGGCCTGACCGACAAAGCCTGGGTCTATCCCGACCAGCTGTCGGGCGGCCAGAAGCAGCGCGTCGGCATCGCCCGCGCGCTCGCGACCAACCCGGCCATCCTGCTCGCCGACGAGTCGACGAGCGCGCTCGATCCCGAGACGACGGCGGATGTGCTGGCACTCCTGAAACGCGTCAACGTCGAGCTCGGGGTCACCATCATGGTCATCACCCACGAGATGGAGGTCGTGCGTTCGATCGCCGACCGTGTGGCCGTGCTCGACTCAGGGCGGGTGATCGAAAGCGGCAGCGTGTTCGACCTCTTCTCCGACCCTCAGACCGTCACCGCCCAGCGGTTCGTCGGCACCGTGCTGCGCAACCAGCCCGGAGCCGACGACATCGAGCGTCTGCGGGGCAAGCACGCCGGCCGGATCGTGTCGGCTCGCATTCACGACGACGGCCGCCTCGGCGCGGTGCTCTCGGATGCGGTCGGTCGCCACGACGTGCGCTTCGAGATCGTCTACGGCGGCATCAGCGCGCTGCAGGGGCGGTCGTTCGGCAGCCTCACGCTCGAACTGATCGGCGAGGACTCGGGTGTGGACGCCCTGATCGCCGAGCTCCGCGAGGTCACCGAGGTCGAGGAGGTGGCGGCATGAGCGACTGGTCGACCCTCTGGCCCGTGTTCGCGAAGTCGATCGGCGAGACCCTGTGGATGGTCACCGAGACGCTGGTCCTCGGTGGCATCCTGGGTCTCGCGCTCGGCGTGCTCCTGTACACCACGCGGCGCGGCGGCATCCTGGAGAACCGTGCCCTGTCGACCGTGCTCAACGTGCTCGTCAACTTCGTGCGGCCCATCCCGTTCATCATCTTCATGACGGCGGTCGCGCCGTTGACGCTCAGCCTGTTCGGCACGTTCATCGGCACCTCGGCCGCGATCTTCCCGATGACCATCGCGGCGACGTTCGGCCTCTCCCGCATCGTGGAGCAGAACCTGGTGACCATCGACCCCGGTGTCATCGAAGCGGCGCGCGCCATGGGGGCGAGCCCGTTGCGGATCATCATGACCCTGCTCATCCCCGAGGCGCTCGGCCCTCTGATTCTCGGCTACACGTTCGTGTTCGTGGCCATCGTCGACCTGTCGGCCGTGGCCGGTGGACTCGGTGGCGGTGGCCTCGGCTACTTCGCGATCTCCTACGGCTACCAGCGCTACGACTGGACGGTCACGTGGGTGGCCGTGATCACGATCGTCGTCCTCGTTCAGGCGGCGCAGTTCCTCGGCAACTGGCTGGCGCGCAAGGCGCTGCGCCGGTGAGTAGCGGTCGGGCGACGGGCGCCCGACCGCGCTAGCCGCGCGAGAACGCCTCTTGGCGGATGAGGTCCAGCACGCGCGGCTGCGGATCGACGGTCGCGACCGCCATCGTCTTCCGCACCCAGCGGTCGTCACCGGCCGCCGCCAGCAGTGCGGCGGCCAGGTCGGCCCTCGACGTGTACTGGCGGGGGAGCAGTTCCTCAGCGGTCTCGAAGTCTGTCACGGTCTCCGTCTCGAACAGTCCGGAGGGCCGCGCGATGGTCCACTCCAGCCCGCTCGCTGCCACGAGCACCTCCATCCTGAGCATGTCGGCGTAGGTCTCCCGCCCGATCGTCTTGGTGATGATCGGCTTCAGCACCTTCTCGAAGATGAACCCGCCGCCGGTGTCGTGGTAGCGCGTCGCCGGGTCGGTCGCGCTGGAGCTCACGCAGAGCAGACGACGCACGCTCTGTGCTTGCATCGCCCGCACGATCGCGCCGGTTCCCTGCGAGTAGATCGTGATCGGTTTGCGGCTGTACGGAACGCCGAGCGTCGAGATCACGACGTCGGCGCCGCTCACGGCGCGCTCGACGAGAGCCTGATCGTAGACGTCTCCCGCCAGAACGCGCAGGTTCTCGTGGTCGGCCGGGAAGGTCTCCGGATGCCGGGTGACGGCCGTGACGGTGTGGCCGGTGTCGAGGGCTTGGCGCGCCACCAGGCGTCCTGTCCCTCCGTTGGCACCGAACAGGACTAAATTCATCGTGACTCCTCGACTCGAACGCGTATAATACGAAAAAGGTATCATATGGAAACCAAATCAAACGGTGCTCGGGCGACGGATGCCGCCCGCGGCCGTCGCCGAGCCGCCACCGAGATCAAACGGACCCTGCGCGAGCTCAACAACCAGGTCGCTCTGCTGAACAACCAGGTCGGCGCCCGCGTCGACCTGCGGCCTCTCGACCTCGACTGCCTCGACGTCGTCGCCATCCACGGGCCGATGAGCCCGAGCGATCTCGCGCGCCGTGCCGGGCTGCATCCGGCTACGATCACGGGCATCCTCGACCGCCTGGAGAAGAGTGGCTGGATCGCACGCGAACGCGACGACGCGGACCGCCGGGCGGTGAAGATCCGTGCTCTGCCCGACCGGGCGGGCGAACTCTTCCAGCTCTACTCGGGCATGAACGACTCCATGGACGAGATCTTCGCCGACTACGACGACGCCCAGCTCGCGACCCTCGCCGACTTCCTCGGCCGTGCCGCGGCCGCCGGCCGCACCGCCACCGACGCGCTCGCCTGAGTCGTGCCGCGCGCTTGCTCTTGTCGCTCCCCGAGGGGCGAGTCGTCGCGACCTGCCGGCGCCGCCAGCCCGCAACGACTCGCCCCTCGTGGCCGGGTGGGTGGGTGGGTGGGCGCTGTCAGGAGGGGGAGGGGGAGTAGCGGCCGACGGGGCGCAGCCGCAGCGGGCGGCGGGAGTATTCGTCGAGGGCGTGCACCATCAAGCCGACGGTGCGAGCGACGGCGAAGACCACTTCGCCCGCGTCGTCGGGCATCCCGGTGGCCAGCGCCAGTGCGGCCAGCGCCAGGTCGACGTTGGGGTGTGCTCTCGTTCGAGCGCCGACGACGGCGGCCACGCGGTCAACGGCGTCGACCGCAGCGGTGGCCTCGGGATGCGCGCGCAGCAGGTCGAGCAACGCCAGCGCACGAGGGTCGGCTCCGCGATAGAGCACCTGACCGAACCCGGGGATGACGCCGACGTCGCTCACCATCATGTCGGCGAGGACGCGTTCGGGATGCTCGCCCGCGGCCACCCGCGCGAGCATGCGGTACGCCGCGCGGCTGGCATTGCCGTGCAACGGCGAGTCCAGCGCTCCGAGCCCGGCCGTCACGACGGCGTAGGGGTTCGCGCGCGCAGACGCGGCCGCCCGAGCGGCGAGAGTTGAGATCGCGATGTCGTGGTCGAGCAGCAGCACGAGGGCTGCGCTCAGCGCACGCAGCCCGTGCGGTGATTCCGGCCGGGCCGTGAGCCGTGGCCAGAGACGGGCGGCGACGGATGCGGTGCTCGCTGCGCCGGCCCCACCGACCTCGGCCGGGCGGCCGAGCACGGGCAGCACCTCCACCATCCCGGCCACGAGCGACTCCGTCGCGGTCACGACCGTCAGCGGATCCAGCGAGTAGCGGATCGGGTCGAGCGTGGCGAACACCGTCACGGCCACCTGCTGACGATCCCGGGCGGTCGCCGTCTTGGGCATCGCATCCGCGACGGCGCGAACCCGGGTGACCGTGTCAGAAGGCACCTGGAAGCCCCCGAGCGCGTCGCCGTCGCCCTGCTCGCCCCAGACCCCCGTCAGCGCCCAGTGCGCGACGGCCTCGAACGTCTCCTCGGTCGCCAGCGTCACCACGTTGCGGTCGCGGTAGAACAGCTCTCCGTCGTCGATGTGCGCGAAGGCGGTGTCGATGACCATCAGAGGCCGGCCGTCGGAGTGGGCGCGCGCGGGGGAGGGCGCCGCCGCTGAGCGCTGCCGTCGCGTCGCGGCGAAGCGCTCGACCTCCAGCGGGTCGAAGGCGGAGCCCGACGGCGTGCGCACCCTCGTGAGCCGTCCGCGGGCCACGTACGCGTAGAGCGTCTCCAGCTTGACACCCAGCCGTTCGGCGGTCTGCTCGGCGGTGAGCGCGGGCAACTCGGTCGGACGGTCGGGCACGGGAGCCTCCAAGTTGATCAAATCAACGTTGACGCAACATTGACACGTGCTCACACTAGACCCATGCGAACCGACCGGATGGACGACACCCTCATCGATGTACCCCGCGGCCTCACCAACGTGGTGGCCGCCGAGACCTCGCTCGGCGACGTGAGGGGGCACGAAGGCTTCTACCATTACCGCCAGTACTCGGCGATCGACCTGGCCGCCGAGCGCACGTTCGAGGAGGCGTGGCACCTCCTGCTGTTCGGCCGGCTCCCCGACGCCGACGAGCTCGGAGCGTTCCGCGGCCGGGTCGCCCGGGCGCGGGAGATCCCCGAGAGCGTGCGGGCGCTCCTGCCGTCGATCGCGGCCATCACCGGCGGCACGGATGCGCTGGCCGGGGTGCGGATCGCGCTCGGAGCGGTCGCGGCGGCCGACCGCATCCGGCCGCTCTTCGACGAAAGCCTCGACGAGCGCTTGACCGACGCCGTTCGGGTGAGTGCCGTCACTCCCGTGCTGCTCGCCTCCCTGCATTCGCTGGCCGCCGGCCGTGAACCGCTCCGTCCCCGCGACGACCTGGGCCACGTCGCGAACTACCTCTACCTGCTGACCGGCGCGGCCCCCGACGAGCACCGCGAGCGGGCCATCAGCGCCTACATGACGGCCGCGATCGACCACGGGTTCAACGCCTCTACGTTCACCGCCCGCGTGATCGCATCGACGGGAGCCGATCTCGCCTCTGCGGTGGTCGGTGCCCTCGGCTCCCTCTCCGGTCCTCTTCACGGCGGTGCGCCGAGCCGTGCCCTCGACACCATCGACGCGATCGGCACAGCAGACCGCATCGACGCCTGGGTGAGCGACGCCGTGCGGTCGGGTGGTCGCATCATGGGGTTCGGGCATCCGGTGTACCGCACCGAGGATCCTCGCTCGCGGCTGCTCCGTTCGATCGCGCTCGAGTTCGGCGGCGACAGGGTGGAGTTCGCCGTCGCCGTCGAACGTCGGGTGCTCGAGCTGCTCGCTGAGCTGAAACCCGGCCGCGAACTGCACACCAATGTGGAGTTCTACGCCGCCGTGCTGATGGAGCTGTGCGGCGTGCCGCGCGAGATGTTCACGCCGACGTTCGCCGCGGCGCGCGTGGTCGGGTGGAGCGCGCACATCCTGGAGCAGGCGGCCGACGGCAAGATCGTTCGCCCGTCGTCGCGCTACATCGGGCCGGAGGCGCCCCAGCCGTTGCCGCACCGGCAGGCGGCCTCGGCGGCCCAGCGCTGAACGGCTCGACCGGGGGCGGGCTCAGACGACCAGCGATGTGATCAGCGAGGCGGCGCCGAGCAGGGACACCGCGCCGCGCACGCTGTTACCGCGGCGCCAGCGCCGTTCGAAGTCCGCGAAGCCACGGCCGTCTTTCGTGGCTGCCAGGCGGTTGTTGAGCGGAACGTTCACCGCAGCCGTGACCACGAAAGCGATGAAGCCGAGAGCCGCGCCGAGAAGGGCGAACAGTGCGTCGAGCCGCGGAAGCGCCGGTGTGACGACGATGGCCACGGCCAGGCAGGTCAGCGCCGAACCGACGAACGCGATCATGAACGTCGAGCGCACGGCACGCACGTTGATGCGGTTCATCGTCGCCACCGACTCGGCTTCGGGCGACTCCCGGAGGGCGGGCATCACCATCGACGTGAAACCGAGGTAGACACCGCCGGCGGTCGCGGTCGTGAGCGCGGCCAGGCCGACGAGCAGGCCGATCAGCTGGTCTGTCATGGGATGAGCGTACCGTGCGTCATGGCGGCACTCACGGCCGCCGTCCAGAGCCGGAAGGACCTTCGATGACAGCATCCCGTGATCTCCTGATCGACGCTTTCGACCGCATCGCCCAGACGGCTCGGCGAACCGTGGAGGGCCTCGGTCACGACGAGCTCTCCGGGCGCGTCGACCCGGACTCGAACACGATCGCCTGGCTGATCTGGCACCTCACCCGCGTGCAGGACGACCATGTCGCCGATGTGGCCGGGCGCAGGCAGGCCTGGCTCGACGACGGCTGGGAGAAGCGTTTCGGCCTGCCGCTCGACGCTCACGACACCGGCTACGGTCACAGCACCGAAGACGTCGGTCAGCTCGATGGGGTCGGCGCCGAAGAGCTGATCGGCTACCACGAGGCAGTGCACGCGCGAACCGTCGAGTACCTGCGCACTCTCGACGACGATGATTTCGCCACGATCGTCGACGAGAACTGGAACCCACCGGTGACGCTGGGCGTGCGGCTCGTCAGCGTCATCTCCGACGATCTTCAACATGTCGGGCAGGCCGCGTTCGTGCGCGGCGTACTGGAACGCCGGTAGCGGGATGCGCGGGCAGGTGCGTCATGTCGCCTGGGTCGGCGACGAGGATCCGGAGCGGTTGGAGGCCGCGACGGTCACGCTCGGCACCGATCGACTCGTCGCCCTCGGAACATCACGCACGACGGACTACGTCACGAGCTGGGCGCTCGAGACCGGCCCCGACTGGGTCACCTCCCGCCTCGACGTCGCCGTGTTCGGGCACGGCTGGAGACGCAGCCTGTCCCTCTTCCGAAGCGACGGCGGTCACTGGTCGAGTGAGGCAGAGGCGACCGGCCGACCGGTCTCCGACGGTGAGGGGATGCCCGAGCCCGGCATCCAGGACGCCGATGCGATCGACGGCGCCCTCGACTGCGACCTCGCGCTCTGCCCGGTGACCAACACCATGCCGATCCTGCGCCTCGGCGCGCTCGATCGGGCGGTGCCGGAGACGCGGCTGGTGATGGCGTGGGTGGCGTTGCCGTCGCTCGCGGTGATCCGGAGCGACCAGCTGTACAGCTCGGGGGCGCCGATCGACGCTGCCGCCGGGCACGGGGTCGTGCGCTACCAGAGCGCGAGCCGGGACTTCGTCGGCGATCTGACCGTCGATCCGGATGGGCTCGTCATCGACTACCCGCAGCTGGCCAGACGCATCCGGCCCCGGGCTTGACTCCGGATTCCGGTCAGGGTGCCGGCGCGAGCGGTTCGTAGCGTCGGAAGGAGCCCTGCACGCGCACGACCGTCGCCACGAGGACGACGATGACCAGTCCGCCGAGAAGCGGCGGGAACCACAGGGCTCCGGTGAGGGCCAGCACGCCGATGTAGAGGTCGCCGAGCCGCGGGCCGCCCGTCACGACGACGGTGAACACGCCCTGCAGCCGACCGCGCATCGCATCGGGCGCCGAGGACTGAAGGATGGTCATCCGGAAGATCGAGCTGACGTTGTCGGCCGCTCCCGAGCCCGCGAGCAACACCGCAGCGATGACGAGGGCGGGCAGGTTGGCGTCGGCGAAATTCTGCCCCGAGCTCGACAGCCCGGAGAACGCGACGACGGCGAGCACGATCCCGAAGCCGAGGATGCACGCTCCGTAGACGACGATGGCTCGGCCAACGGCTCGGCCCTGCCAGCGCACATGTCCGAGGCGTCCCGAGAAGATGCTGGAGACGAGCGTGCCCACGGCCCCGGCGGCCGTCAGGATGCCGACCGTCACCGGGCCGCCGCCGATCAGCAGGGCCCCCACCGCGGGGAAGAGCGCTCGCGGTTGACCGAACGTCATGGCGATGAGGTCGAGCACGAACGTCATGCTCAGGTTGGGAGCCGTCTTCAAGAACCGCAGGCCGAGCAGCACCGAGGCGAGCCCCGCGGTCTGGCGTTCCCCTTCGGGCACGATCTTCGGCAGCGTGAAGATGCCCAAGAATGCTGCGGTGAACAGGATGACGTCGATCGTGTACGTCCAGCTGATGCCGACGCTCGCGACCAGGAGCCCGGCGAGGGCTGGCCCGACCGTCACCATCACGCCCATGCTCATGCCGCCGAGAGCGCTCGCCGCCGGAAGCAGCCGCGTGGGCAGCAGCCGCGGCGTGATCGCCTGCCTCGTCGATCCGATGACCACGCTCGCCACGGCGTTGACGGTCGTGAGCACGTAGAGGGGCCAGACGACCTGCACGTCCAGCCAGGCGAACACGGCTATGCCGGCCGTCGACGTCCAGGCCAGCACCGCTGCGATCAGGGCGACGAGGCGCCGATCGAACGCATCCGCGAGCACGCCGCCGTACAGCCCGAACACGATCATCGGACCGAGCGCGAACAATGCTACGAGGGAGACGGCCAGCGTCGAGCCGGTCAGATCGTAGATGTGCAGGCCGACGGCGACGATCGTCATCTGGCTGCCGATGCCGGAGATGGCGCCGCCAAGCCAGAGGCGCGCGAAGGCGGGGCTCTCCCTCAGCGGCGAGAGATCGACGAAGTGGCGGCGACGCGCGAGCGTCGTATCGTCGGGCTCCTTTGTGCCGGTCGCGTCGTCTTTCCGGGTCAGAAGCGGGGCTTCTTGCTCTGAGCCACGGCAGAGAGCGAGTACACCACACCGGCGGCCATGATGGTGACCGTGATCGCCTGCAACAGCACCTGCCAGAACGGCAGGAACGGCGTGACCGACACCCAGAGCCAGAGCACGGCGCCGATGAGGGTGATCACGTAGCTGAACGTCTTGCGGGCCCAGAGGGCGTTGAGCGAGACGACGGTGCCGGCGACGAAGACCTGGAAGAGCGGCAGGAACGCGCCCTCGTTGCCCGACCAGGTGGTGACGAGGCTGATCACGAGGAACACCAGCGACACGAGCACGACGACGGTCGCGATGATCGCACCGAGCGGTCCTGGCAGCACTGCGCTGAGGCTGCGGACGAGCGTTCCGTGCTCGTCGTCGAGGTCGGTGGTCGGCTGGGCGGGTGCTGTTGTGCTCACGAAAGAAATCCTAGCGCCGCCGGGCGCCGACCGTCGAAAACGTCGGCCCACCGGTGAGATCGAGCTGCAGAACCGGGCTATGCGCTGGGAGGTCTCTGAGTACGCTGGGGCGCATGTCCGGATCTCGCCGCCGCACCCGTCGCTCGCAACGCTTCACGCTCCCGCAACGGATCGAGCGGCTCGACGAGCGGGTCGCCGCACGCGTCAACGCGCGCCCGACCGAGCCGCGCGTCGACGCGTTCTGGCGGGGGCTCAGCACGTTCGCGAACCACGGCGTGCTCTGGCTCGTCGTCGCGGGGGCGCTGGTCGCACTCGGCAAGCACAGAGCGGCTTTCCGGGGCCTCGCATCCCTCGGCCTCGCCAGTGCGATCGCGAACATCGTCGGCAAGCGGCTCGTCGGGGGAGACAGGCCGGCTCTCACCAGCATCCCGATCGCCCGCCGGCTCGACCGATCGCCCACCTCGCCGTCGTTCCCCTCGGGACACACCGCCAGCGCGGCGGCCTTCGCGACCGGCGTCGCGCTGGAGTCGGCCGGGGCGGGCGCCGCCGTGGCGCCACTCGCAGCGGGCGTCGCATACTCGCGCCTGCACACCGGTGCGCACTGGTTCTCGGATGTGGCCGGCGGCGCGCTCATCGGTGTGGCTGCCGCCGCCGTCGGCAAAGCGGTCGTCCCCGGTACGAGTACGCCGGTGGTGCGCCCTCGAACGACGCCGCCGACGGCGACCACCATCGACCTTCCCGCCTCGGCCGACGGGGCGGGTGTCTTCATCCTCGTCAACCCGGGCTCGGGCCGCGACCTCGGCCGCCCCGATCCCCTGCCTCTCCTGAAGCGCCGCCTCCCGCTCGCCGTTCTGCACGAGCTCAGCGACGGCGACGACTTCGCCGAGCTGGTGGATGAAGCCCTCGCCTCCGATGATCCGCCCCGTGTTCTCGGTGTGTACGGCGGCGATGGTTCGGTCGGGGCCCTGGCCGGCATCGCCCGGAGACACGACTTGCCGCTGCTCGCCCTGCCCGGAGGCACGTTCAACCATTTCACCAAGGCCGCAGCACTCGATTCGCTCGATCAGGCGCTCGACGCTCTCGCAGCCGGATTCGGCCGAGCCGTGGACGTCGCAGAGCTGAGCTTCGCCGACGGCGACCCGATCACCGTGCTGAACACCGCATCCGTCGGCCTCTATCCGGCCTTCGTCGAGGAGCGCGAGAAATGGGAGAAGCGTCTCGGCAAGCCCGTCGCCGCCCTGATCGCCGCCGTCAAGGTCGTGCGTCGCACTCGCCCGCTCGAGGTGTCGATCGACGGCGGTGAAACCGAACGCGTGTTCTCGGTCTTCGTGGGCGTCGATCGCTACTATCCCGTCACCGTTGCCCCCATCGAGCGCCGCCGGCTCGACGACGGGGTGCTCGACGTGCGCATCCTTCGAGCTGGTAGCAAGCCGCGGACCCGCGGCGCGCTCGCATTGGCGTTCGCAGGCAAGACCAATGACATGCTCGCCCGGATGCCCTTCCTCCAGGGGCCTCCCGTGCTCGATTCCTCCACGCCCACCGAGCTGTCGCTGGTGACGCGGGAGGAGGGCGGCGGAGATCCTGGCTTCGCGCACGACGGCGAAGCGTCGCTTGGAACACCCGGGGGAGTGGATGAGCGCGCCGGGCATCGGCTGCAGGTGCGTCTCGTTCGCGCCGGACTGCGGGTGTATTCTCCCGCCGATTGATATTTGTGGTGGTCGAATGTCAGTGGGCGGTGGTTGGGTTGAGTCATGACCACAGCACGAGAGTCCGTTTGGCGGGATGCGTTTGCCGCGTTGCCGGATGCGGCGTGGTTGTCGCCGCGAGCACTGTTGGAGTTCGTGGGTGAGCTCGGGGTGCTGCAGGCGCGGCTGGATGCGGTGAAACTCGGCGCGGTGGGGCAGGTGCTGCTGCGGTGGAACCAGTTGGACGAGGAGGGCCTGGTGCTGCGGGGTGGGCACCGCAATGCGGTGACCCTGGTTGCCGAACGGTGGCAGGTCGCCGTCCCGAGCGCGCGGCAGGTGTGCTTGGTTGCGGATGCGGTCACCCCACGGGTGGGGTTGACCGGGGAGATACTGCCGGCCGGGTTCCCGATGCTCGCGTCCGCGGTCGACCCTGACTCGTCGGATGCGGGATGGGTGAGTGTGGATCAGGCGGCGGTGATCGTCCGCGAACTCGGGAAAGCGGCGCCTGCCTGCACGGTCGCGTCGTTGCAGTTCGGGGAACGAGTACTGATGCAGCACGCACCGGACCTGACCGTGACTGAACTACGTGTGCTGGCCGGGCAGGTGCGGGACCGGCTCGACCAAGACGGAGTGTTACCCCGCGAAGAGGTGCAGCGGTCACGGCGGTCATTGACGATCAGCACCACATCGGATGGTCTGACGCACATCGACTGGTATCTGCCCCCCGAAGCCGCCGGGCATGTTCTCTCGGCCATCGACACGTTGGTCGGACACGAACTCCGGGCCGTGCGATTCCGGGACACGAACGGTCCCGACTTCACCGCTGACCGGGCCGAGGAAGAACACCGCACCCTCCCACAATTGCGGTCCGATGCGGCGGTGGACGTGTTCCGGCACTACGCCACCCACCCCGGCACCGGGAGCACACCACCGGTCACGATGATCGTCCGCATTCCCCTTGACGCTCTGCAGACTGGGACGGGTGTTGGGGAGATCGACGGTGTGTCGACGCCGATCTCCGCCACCACCGCCCGGCGATTGGCCGCAGATGCGAACGTGATCCCCGTGGTTCTCGGTGGGCGGGGCGAAGTCCTCGACCTCGGCCGGGCACGCCGCTTGTTCACCAGCAAGCAGAAACTCGCGCTGGCCGAACGCGACGGTGGGTGTGCGTGGGCCGGGTGCCCCCACCCACCCTCCTACACGGAAGCGCACCACATCAGATGGTGGGACAAACACCACGGAACCACCGACCTCAACAACGGGATCCTGTTGTGCTCCAACCACCACCACCGGGTCCACGACGGCGGGTGGGAGATCCAGGTGCGTGATCACGTGCCCTGGTTCATCCCACCCAGCCACATCGACCACCACCGACGACCCCGACGCGGTGGACGCATCCGGCTGTCCGACACACAGGACGCAGCATGAGAGCGGTGTCCGCGCACGGCGCGCCGGCTTTACTCCACGCGCACCTGGTCGACGCGTTTGTCGGGTCGCAGCCCGCGCCAGCTGGGCTGTCGGAGCCGGTTCGTGGGCGTCCATTCGGCGAACTCGACCTCGCCGACGAGTTCCGGTCGCACCCAGTGGGCGTCCCGCGCGTCCAGCGACGGCACATCGGTCAGCGGACTTGTCTTGCGAGGATGCTCCGCCAGCCGTTTCATGAGGTCGTCGAGCACAGCATCCGTGAACCCGGTGCCGACCTTGCCGACATAGCGCAGACCGTCCCCGTCGGGGATGCCGAGCAGCAGAGCGCCGACGGTGTTGGCCCGTCGTCCGTTGCCCGGCC
The DNA here is from genome assembly GCF_042880955.1 of Leifsonia sp. NPDC058292. NCBI lineage: Bacteria > Bacillati > Actinomycetota > Actinomycetes > Micrococcales > Microbacteriaceae > Leifsonia > Leifsonia sp. NPDC058292. The sequence goes on along the minus strand of NZ_JBHVYL010000014.1, from coordinate 74,158 downwards.
GCCAGCCGGCGATCACGACCTCCTGCGTGCGGTGGTGCTTGATCTTTATCCAACTGCGCGACCGGCGACCGGCGGAGTACGTGCTGTCTCTGAGCTTCGCCATCACGCCCTCGAGATTCAGTTCCCGGCTCGAATCGATGGCGTGTTCGAGGTCACCGTCGAAAGCCGGCGGCACCTGAACGGCGTCGCTCTTGCGCGGCTTCAACAGGTCGGTGAGCGCAGAGCGGCGGTCCTCGTAAGTGTCGCCTCGCAGGCTCGTGTCGTCCAGCTCCAGCAGGTCGAACACCATGTAGTGCGCCGGCGCCCGTTTGACCGCAGCGCTCACGTCGCCCTCTCTGGTGAGCCCCATCCTGGTTTGAAGGATGCCGAAATCCGGCCGCCCGGACTTGTCGAGCGTGACGATCTCCCCGTCGAGAACGGCATCGTGATCGCCCACCAGATCGATGAGGCCGACGAGGTCAGGATATGTGCCCGTGACGTCGTTGCCGTTGCGGGTGCTGAGCCGCAGCGCAGCGCCCTTCACCTCGGCGACGGCCCGGATGCCGTCCCACTTCATCTCGAACGCCCAGTCCTCCTCGTCGTGCACGTCGGCCGTGCTGCCCAGCGTGGCGAGCATGGGCGAGATGGGCTTGCCGGAGATGGGAGCAGGACTGCTCGACTTCGCGGAGCTGCGCTTCGACGAGCCGCTGGTCGACGAGCCGGCCTTGGACGAGCCGCTCTTGGACGAGCCGGTCTTCGACGACGCCGGTTTCGACGCCCCGGCACCGTCATCCTTCATCAGATGGATCAGCCAGTTCTGCGCGGCTTTGCCTTCGCCACCGGTGTGGATGAGCGCGAACTTGCGATCCCCGCCGAGACCGCCGCCGGGCGTGCCGTGCAGTGTGACGATGACCTCTTTGTCGTCGCGCCACTTCTCGAGGTCGTAGTCGCCGGCATCCCAGATCGTGACGTGTCCTGCACCGTATTCCCCGTGCGGTATGTCGCCCTCGAAGGCACCGTACTCAAGAGGGTGGTCTTCGACGTGCACGGCGAGATGGTTCTGCCCGGAGTCTGTCGGCGGCCCCTTCGGCAGCGCCCAGCTGACCAGCACGCCGTCGTGTTCGAGCCGGAAATCCCAGTGCAGCCGGCGGGCGTGGTGCTCCTGGATGACGAAGGTGCGGCCGCTGGTGGAGCTCGGCTTCGTCGCGGGTACGGGCTCGGGCGTCTTCGCCGCGTCGCGCTTGCTGCGATACGTGGTCAATCGGTCTTCGGCGGCGCCGTGAACCTCCTCGTCGAGATGACCGGCCGAGAGGTCGGCGAGCGGGTCGCCGCGTCGTTTCACGCGTGCGAGCACTTCTTGGTAGTCGAGGTGGGCGAGGTCTTTGGAGGCGAGTTCGCGCCACGTGCGCGGGGCGGCGACGGTCGGCCGGAAACGCCCGCGCAGCGAGTACGGCCCAACGGTCGTCTTGGCGCCGTTGTTCTGGCTCCAGTCGACGAACACCTTACCGGCGCGGATCGCCCGCTTCATGTCGCTCACGACGAGATCGGGATGGTCGGCCTCGAGAATGCGCGCGAGCTCGTGCGCGACCGCCGAGACCTGATCGCTCGTCTGCTTGCCGTCGAGCGCAGCGTACAGGTGGATGCCTTTGCTTCCGCTGGTCACGGGCATGGGGTCGAGCCCCATGTCGGTGAGGATGTCGCGCGCATACCGAGCGACCTCCGCGCAGTCCGCGAGCGTGACCCCTTCGCCGGGGTCGAGGTCGAGCACGAGCCTGTCGGGATTCTTCGGTGTGCCGGTGCGCGAGATCCGCCACTGCGGAACATGCACTTCGAGGGATGCGATTTGAGCGAGCCACACGAGCGTGGCCCGATCATTCACGAGCGGATAGTCGTTCGTGCTGGTCTTGTGTTTGATCGTGCGGCGCTTCACCCAGCTGGGGGTGCCTTCGTCGAGGTTCTTCTGAAAGAAGACCTCGCCGGGATGGTCGGGCGTTCCGACGCCGTGCACCCAGCGCTTGCGGGTCGCCGGGCGGTCCCGCACGTGCGGGATCATCACGTCAGCGATCGCGGCGTAATAGCCGATGACATCCGCCTTCGTGGTGCCGGTTTCGGGATACAGCACCTTGTCGAGATTGGTCAATTTGAGACGGTGACCGTCGATCTCGATCACCTCGGTGTCGGATGTCGCCATGAGATGAACGTACGCCAGGGCACCCGAACTTCAAGCAATGGTTGAAAATCCGGCGTTCTGCGGTGACGATGGTCGAATGAGGGCCATATGGACGGGTGCGATCACTTTCGGCCTGGTGAATGTTCCGGTGAAGGTCTACAGCGCGACTGAAGACCACGACGTGCAACTTCATCAGGTGCACGATGCCGATGGCGGCCGCATCCGCTATCAGCGTCGGTGCGAGATCGACGGCAAGATCATTCCGTACGAACACATCAGCAAGGCGTACGACGACGGTGAGCGCACGGTCGTGCTGACGGCGGAAGACCTGGCCTCCCTGCCGGCCGAGCGCAGCCGCGAGATCGACGTGGTCGAGTTCGTGCCCAACGACCAGCTCGACCCGATCATGTTCGACAAGAGCTACTACCTCGAACCCGACTCCAAGTCGCTGAAAGCGTACGAGTTGCTCCGTCGAACGCTCGAGGACTCGGAGCGCACGGCGGTGGTGAACTTCGCTCTGCGTCAGAAGAGCCGCCTGGCGGCTCTGCGGGTGCGCGGCAACGTTCTCATGCTGCAGACGCTGCTCTGGAACGACGAGGTGCGCGAAGCCGCCTTCCCGGCGCTGGAGGAGAGACCGCGCGTCTCCCAGCGGGAACTCGACCTGTCCGCGGCGCTGATGGAGAGCTTCGCGGGCGACTTCGAGCCGGAGAAATTCAGCGACGAGTACCAGGACGAGCTCCGCAAGCTCATCGAGGCCAAGCTCGAACAGGGCGACGCCATCGACACGGCCGAGACGTTCGGCGAGGAAGAGGAGTCGAAGCGTTCGGGAGGCGGCGAGGTGATCGACCTCATGGAGGCGTTGCAGCGCAGCGTCGAGCGCAGCCGCGGCACATCGGGCGGCGGTTCGGAGGGCTCCCGGCGCAAGGCGGGCGACGCGTCTGCGGACGACTCCACCGAGAAGGCGCCCGCCAAGAAGAGCGCTGCGAAGTCGAGCACAGCGAAGTCGAGCACAGCGAAGTCGAGCACCGGGAAGTCGAGCACCGGGAAGTCGAGCACAGCCAAGACGAGCGCAGCGACGAAGCGGACGACGGACAAGGAGTCGGCGAAGCCCGCCGCGAAGAAGCCCGCGGCCAAGAAGAAGTCCGCGTGACGCGTCTTCGCCGAAGCGACCCGTCGGGGCCGGGGTATCGGCGCGTCAGCTCGAAGAAGGGCGTCACCTACGAAGACGAGGCCGGCAACCCGATCCTCGACGAGCGCGAGCTCGACCGCATCCGCTCGCTGGTCATCCCGCCGGCGTGGCGCGACGTCTGGATCTGCGCGGATGCACGCGGACATATCCAAGCCGTCGGCATCGACCAGGCGGGGCGCAAGCAGTACCGCTACCACGAATCGTGGCGCATCCACCAGGACAGGGTGAAGTTCGATCGCGCGCTCCAACTCGCCGAGACACTGCCGGCGGCGCGACGGCGCGTCACGATCGACCTGCGTGAAGAAGGATTCGGACGCGACCGGATTCTCGCGGCAGCTCTGCGCATCATCGATCTGGGGTCTCTGCGGATCGGCAGCGAGGAATATCTGCACGCCAACGGGAGCCGCGGGCTGACGACGCTGCTGTGCAGGCACATCATCGTCGACGGCGACGAGGTGACTCTGAAGTTTCCGGCGAAGAGCGCCCAGAAGTGGACGAGCGTGATCAGCGACACCGACGTGGCAGCGCTGCTGAGGGAGATCCAGGAGGTGCGCGGCCCTCGCTCGCGAGCCCTGTCCTGGCGCGACACGTCGTGGCACACGATCCGTCCGGCGTCGCTCAACGAGTACATCCACCGTCAAACGAGGGGAGAGTTCACGGCCAAGGACTTCCGAACCCTGCACGGCACGATCGTCGCGGCGACCTCGCTCGCCCGGCTGGGCGTGAGCGGTACAGACGGGCAACGGAAGAAGCGCGTGAGCGCGGCGGTCAACGAGGCCGCGGCGGCGCTCGGGAACACCCCGGCGATCGCGCGCAACAGCTACATCGACCCGCGGATCTTCGACCGTTACCGGTCGGGCGAGGTGATCGACGTGAGCGGAGGCCGGGCACCCGAACCCGCGCTGCTCGACCTGCTCGGCTGAGGCGGTCGCGAGCCGGTCAGCCGCGAGCCGCTCAGCCGACCTTCGAGTCGCTCTCCGACGAGGTCGGCGACGCCGACAGCGGCGTGGCTATCTCTTCGAGCGATTTCCCTTCCGCGTCGACACCGAGGAAGAGTTCGACGAGCCCGGCGGCGATCATGAGACCGGCGCCGATGTAGTACCCGATCACGACGGCGTGGATGCCCGATTCGATCAGGTGACCGAAGAGGATGGGGCCGATGATGCCACCGAGCCCGGTTCCGATCGCGTAGAAGAACGCGATCGACATGGCCCGCGTCTCCATCGGGAAGATCTCGCTGACGGTCAGGTAGGCGCTGCTCGCGCCGGCCGAGGCGAGGAAGAACACGACCATCCAGCACGCGGTCAGCCAGAAGGCGTCGAGAGCGCCCGAGTCGAACAGGAGGCCGGTGCCCACCAACAGCACACCACTACCGACATACGAGAGCGTGATCATGAACCTGCGCCCGACCGAATCGAAGAAGTGGCCGAGGATGAGCGGGCCGAGAAAGTTGCCGATCGCGATCGGAACGAGGGCCCAGGGAGCGACGTCGTCAGGAACCTTGAGCAGTTTGGTCAGCACGAGCGCGTACGTGAAGAACACCGCGTTGTAGAGGAATGCCTGCCCGATGAAGAGCGACAGACCCAGCACGAAGCGCTTCGGATACCGGGTGACAGCAGTGCGGACGATCTCGCCGAACCCGGTCGAGCGCCGCTGGTGGATCTCGATGGCCTTGTCCTGCGGCACGGCGTCGAGCTGTCGACCGGTCTGCTCCTCGATGTCGTGCTCGATACCCTCCACCAACTCATCGGCGGCTCGGTCGCGACCGTGGATGAACATCCACCGCGGTGACTCGGGCACGTTGCGGCGCACCAGCAGGATGACGAGCCCCAGAACGGCGCCGAGACCGAACGCGAGGCGCCAGCCGAAGTCTGCGGCGAAGAGATCCTTGTTGAGCAGGAACACTGTGAGCACCGCGCCGAACGCTGTTCCGAGCCAGTACGATCCGTTGATCGCCAGGTCGACGAGTCCGCGCCGCCGGGCAGGGATGAGCTCGTCGATCGCCGAGTTGATCGCCGAGTACTCGCCGCCGATGCCTGCTCCTGTGAAGAACCGGCAGACGAAGAACACGAGGGGCGTGAACGAGAACGCGGTGGCTACCGTGGCGAGCAGGTAGAGCCCCAGCGTGATGATGAAGAGCTTCTTACGGCCGAACCTGTCGGTGAGATACCCGAAAACGAGCGAACCCGTACAGGCGCCGGCCACGTAGATCGCGGCGGCGAGGCCGACCTGGGCGGTGGTCAGGCCGAGGCCGCTGTCGGGTTCGGTCAGCCGACTGCCGATCGCGCCGACGATCGTCACCTCGAGCCCGTCGAGAATCCACACGGTGCCCAGACCGATCACGACGAGCCAATGGAATCGGGACCAGGGGAGACGATCCATCCGGGCGGGGATGGTCGTTTCGATGGTCCTCAGCCTCGGCTGGCTGGCGGTCTGTTCCTGGGAGTCAGATGAATGTGCGCTCACGATCGGCACTTTACGAGCAGTGCCGAAGCGCGGCAACCCCTTGACGTGAGCGGAACTGGTGGACATCCGAGTCCGCCCTAGCGCACCTGAGTTCAGCGTGTCAACCCCTTGTTGGGGTGTCCGTCGATCTGCCTACCCTGGCTAGGTACTTACCGCTGCTGGAAACGCCGAGACAGCATCCGGCAGCTGGCAAGAAGCAGGACCGACGACGAGATGACGGGACGACGACGATGACAATGCTCGAAGTGACGAACGATCCGGTGCGTGACTACCTCAACTCGATCGGACGCACGCGGCTGTTGACCGCGGAGGAAGAGGTCGTGCTCGCCAAGCGCATCGAGGTCGGGGTGCTGGCGGGGGAGCGCCTGGCCAAGCGGCCGGGTCTGACGCCCGCCGAACGCCGCGAACTCCAGTGGCTGGCCGACGACGGGAAGCGCGCGTTCGAGCGCTTCATCGAGGCGAACCTCCGCCTGGTCGTCAGCATCGCCAAGCGCTACGCCGGTCGCGGGCTGCCTGTGATGGACCTCATCCAGGAGGGCAATCTGGGGCTGGTGCGAGCCGTCGAGAAATTCGACTACCGCACGGGCAACAAGTTCTCCACCTACGCAACCTGGTGGATTCGCCAGTCGATCCTGCGAGGCATCGCCGACACCGCGCGAATGATCCGCATCCCCGTGCACACGGTGGAGAAGATCGACAAGCTCGACCGCATCCGTCGTGATCTGGGCGGCGAGCTGGGCCGCACGCCGACGCTCGAGGAGATGTCCGAGGCGTCGAACCTCGACCCGGCCGAGGTGCACAAACTGCAGATGAGCGACTCCGAGACGGTCTCGCTGGCCGTTCCGGTGGGCGAGAACGAGGGCGCGGAACTCGGCGACCTGATCGAGGACGACGACTTCCCGCAGCCCTCCGAGGCTGTGGAGGTGGACTTCCGCCATCGCGACCTGGAGGATCGCCTGCGCGAGCTTCCCGCCCGTGACGCCAAGGTCGTGCGGATGCGCTTCGGTCTCGACGGCCAGAAGCCCATGACGCTCGACGAGGTCGGGGAGATCTACGGCATCACGCGCGAGCGTGTCCGCCAGCTGGAGACCCGGAGCCTCAAGCGCCTCCGCTGCCCGGAGCTGCTGGAGTACCTCCGGTCGTAGCCGATCCGGTCCACTCAGCGCGAACTCGCGAGAACTCCGCACTCACTCGAGCGCGGGGTTCTCGTGTTCTGCGGCCGCTTGGTCGAACGGGATGTCCCCGGGCCGGTCTGTGCTCTCCGCGTCGCCGTCTCCGTCGACGCTTCCGATGCCGGTGTTCTCGGCCTGCGGGCGCGCTGCCGAGATGGTCTCCGCGGCTCCCGGCGCGGCCGACGCCCCGGCGCTCGCGGGATCAGCCGGCGTGCCGGCCTGGTTCGGACCCGCACCGTCGGGTTCAGTGGGTGTCATGAACTCGCCTCATTTCGCTGCCTTTCGAGTGACGGTAGGCGCGCATCGCGCGGGTCGCAAGTGTCGGCGCCCGACCTGCCGGGAGAATCCGCGCCTGACTTGCTGCAGCCGGGGCGTCAGCGACCGGGAGCGGAGTCGGCGTTGACCTCGTCGGCGCCGAGCGCGCCGATCTCCTCAGTGAGCTGCAGCCCCTGAGCGCTGTTGGACGAGAGCGTCAGCGCCTCCAGCCAGGTCTTGTTGATCTTGGGCGGACGACCCCCGCTGTAGCGGAACAGCAGCGGGATGGCCGGATCGATCCAGATCGCGCTGCGCCCGTCTCCGACGCTCTGCTCGTCGCGCCAGGAGAAGAAGAAGCCTTCCTTGCGTCGCAGCTTGAGTCCGACGACGATCTGCAGGTGCGCGAGTACGCGATCTTCGAAGCCGATCTCGGTCGTGCCGGCGTAAATGAGCTTGCCCATGCGTTGAACGGTACAGGACGAAATGCCTGCACACGTACTGCTGCCCGCCGCGCAGGTTTCGCCGAGTTGTCAATCCCCTCGTGGCGCTGGTCCTCCGGCATACAGTCCGGTTCGGAACGCAGGAGGCACGATGGAGCGCGGCGAAGCGTGGGTGGTCAGTCACGGCGGGCGCGACTACGTGACGAGCGACGAGATGGCGACCATCTTCCTGAACCAGGCGAGCGAGGCGATCGCCACCGGTGAGCCCCGGCTGGTCGTGCTGCGGCACACGAAAGGCGTCGAACTCGTGCTCGTCACCGACGAGACCTCCTATCGCGTCACCAAACGGCACAGCGACCACGGTCTTCCGGATGCGAGCGTATGGTCTTGAAATGACGCCCGCATCCCCTACCCCGGCACCGGACGAATCTGCGACCGAGGGGCGGAACGGCCGGACGGCGCTCGTCACGGGCGCCACGGGTTACATCGGCGGGCGGTTGGTGCCGCGCCTTCTGGCCGACGGGTTCGCCGTGCGGGTGCTGGCCCGTTCGCCGCAGAAGCTCATCGATGTGCCGTGGGCGGATGACGTCGGCATCGTGCAAGGCGACCTGCACGACGCCGACTCGGTGAAGGCGGCGATGCGAGACGTCGACGTCGTCTACTACCTCGTCCATTCGATGCGCGCGAAGGGCGACTTCGAAGAGGAGGAGTCCGACGCGGCCCGCAACGTCGCCGCCGCGGCGAAAGGCGCGGGCGTCTCCCGCATCGTCTACCTCGGAGCGTTGCACCCGGACGGCGTCACCCTGTCGCGCCATCTGCGGTCGAGGGTCGCGGTGGCGCGGGTGCTGCTCGACTCGGGCGTGCCGACGATCGTGCTCCAGGCCGGCGTGGTGATCGGATCGGGGTCGGCCTCGTTCGAGATGATCCGGCATCTCACCGAGGTCCTGCCGTACATGCCGGCGCCCCGCTGGGTGCGAAACCGCATCCAGCCCATCGCGATCAGGGATGTGCTCCACTACTTGCGCTCTGCCGCAGACGTTCCCCCCGAGGTGAACCGGGCTTTCGACATCGGCGGCCCCGACATCCTGCGCTACGGCCAGATGATGAACGGCTTCGCGGTGGAGGCGGGGCTGCGACAGCGACCGATCGCATCGCTCCCGGTGTTCACGCCGTGGCTCGCCTCGCAGTGGGTGAACCTCGTGACGCCGATCCCGCGCAGCCTGGCCGTTCCGATCATCGAGTCGCTGCAGTTCGACTGCGTGGTGCAGGAGCACGACATCGACAGTGTCATCGCTCCGCCGGCGGGCGGGCTCACGGGCTATCGTCGCGCGGTCGCCCTGGCGCTGGCCAAGATGCGCGACGGCGCCGTCGAGACGAGTTGGCGCAACTCGTCGGTCGAGGGTGCGCCGAGCGACCCTCTGCCGAGCGACCCCGACTGGGCGGGTCACACCGTGTACACGGATGTGCGCGATCGGGCGAGCACGGCATCCCCGGAGGCGCTGTGGCGGGTCATCGAGGGCATCGGCGGTGAGCGCGGCTGGTATTCGTTCCCGCTCGCCTGGGCGTTACGCGGCTGGGCCGACAAGCTCGTCGGTGGGGTGGGCCTCACCCGGGGCCGCCGCGACGCCGACCGGCTGCAGACCGGCGACGCCGTGGACTGGTGGCGCGTCGAGCACATCGTTCGCGGGCGCGAGCTGCGTCTGCGCGCCGAGATGCGGGTGCCCGGACCCGCTTGGCTCGAACTCAGCGCGAGGCCGGGCGACGACGGCACCGGTTCGGTGTACCACCAGCGTGCCGTCTTCTTTCCGAAAGGGCTCCCGGGGCGGCTCTACTGGCTCGCCATCCTGCCGTTCCACGGAGTCATCTTCTCGGGCATGGTGAACCGGATCGTGATCGAGGCGGAGCGCTCCGCCGATGCGGGAGACCCTCCGCCGATGTGGCCGACTAGGCCGGAGTAGCCCGATGCCCTGCCGTCAGAGGTCGACCGGCGCGGCGATGCTCTCGCTCAGGCGGGTCAGGAACCGGGTGACGATCTCGCGCTCCTCCGGTTCGAGGTCTCGCGCGACCTCGAAGCGACGCGCGTGCTGCACGCCCATCGTGCGCCGCACCTCGCGGTGCGTGTCTTCGGTGATCGCCACGGTCACGGCACGTCGGTCGGTCGGATGCGGGCGGCGCTCGATGTGCCCGGCCCGCTCCAAGCGGTCGAGCAGCTTGGTCGTGGAGGCGGTCGAGATGTGCAGGTGTTCGGAGAGCGCGCCGGCGGTGACCGGGACGTCGGAGCTGGTCGAAGCGATGATGTAGCGCAGCGCCTTCATGTCGGTGTCGTTGAGCTTCATGTGGCTTCGCGACTCGAAGCTCAGCTTCTGCTCGGCTTCGCGCCACTGGCGGATCGAGACGAGAACGCGCACGATCTGCTCCAGCTCTTCCTCGCTGAGATCGTCGTGCCGCACCAACTCCTGCCGGGGATCGATGACACGCGGATCGAGCATGGAGCCCGAGATTCGTCGCGCTTCGTCCTTGGCGGAAGTCATGCCGGTATCCTATGCCCGCCAGTAAGAATCGTGCTAAGTTATTTGCTTACTTGGCTAGGCAAAAGGAGCTGCGGATGAGTCAGATCCAGATCGGAACGCGAGAGACCGATCTCTCCATCGAGGTCGATTCCCGCCTTGCCGCGTTCTTCGACGAGCGCATCACCGCGGCAGCTCGCTACGGCAGCGAATACCAGCACCTCTGGTCATCGGTGCGAGACGCGAGCGGAGGTGGAAAGCGCATCCGGCCGAGATTCGTGCTCAGTGCGTTCCGCAAGCTCAGCAACGTCGGCAGCACTGGCGAGACCGACGACTCCGCCGCGCTGGATGTGGCCGTCGCGTTCGAGCTGCTCCATACAGCGTTCCTCCTCCACGACGACGTGATCGACGGCGACACGGTGCGGCGCGGGGTCGCCAACGTGGTCGGTGAGTTCGCCGCGGACGCTCAGGCGAAGGGAGCGACTGAGGGGCGATCCCGGCTCTGGGGCGAGACCGCGGCCATCCTCGGCGGCGACCTGCTCATCCAGGCGTCCCATTCCCTGGTGGCGCGGGTGCCGGTCGCCCCGGCCGCGCGCGCGGCACTGCTCGACGTGTTCGACCACAGCGTGTTCGTCACGGCGGCCGGCGAGCTGGCCGACGTGTCGTTCAGCGTCGGCGTCGATGAGGCCAGGCTCCCCGACATCCTGGCGATGACCGAGCGCAAGACCGCCACATACTCGTTCGCCGGGCCGCTCACGGCGGGGGCCGTCCTCGCCGGCGCGGGCGGCGACGTCTTGGAGGTGCTCGGCGAGTACGGCCGGCTGCTGGGCGTCGCGTTCCAGCTCGGCGACGATCTGCTCGGCGTGTTCGGGGCGCAGGATGTGACGGGCAAGAGCATCGTCAGCGATCTGCGTGAGGGCAAGGAGACCTCCCTGATCGCGTACGCACGCGCGACGGACTGCTGGCCTGAGATCGAGCCCCTGCTCGGTCGCCCCGACCTGAGCGAGGCCGACGGCCGCGCGCTCGCCGCGGTGCTCGTGGACTGCGGAGCGAAGGCTTTCGTGGAAGAGCTCGTCGCCGAACACTCCACGCGCGCGATCGCCGTGCTCGAGGCGTCGTCGCTTCCTGAGCCGCTGGTGGATGAACTGAGCTCGGTCGCACGGTCGTGCGTCGGGAGACTCTCGTGACCCGGGAGGCGGACGCCCGCCCGATCACCACGCCCGCACCGACCGACCTCGCCGTGTACACGCGCGCGGCCCACATCGGCTCCGCCACGATCATCCACGAGTACTCGACCTCGTTCGGCATGGCGACGCGCTTGCTTGCACCCGCTGTGCGGCCGAGGGTGGAAGACATCTACGCGCTTGTGCGCATCGCCGACGAGATCGTCGACGGCGCGGCGGGGGAGGCCGGCCTGAGCATCGAAGACCAGCGGGACCTGCTCGACGCACTGGAAGCGGACACCGATCGGGCGATGCGCACCGGGTACAGCGCCAACGTGGTCGTGCACTCTTTCGCGGCCACCGCCCGCTCCGTTGGCATCGACCGAAGCCTGACGGCCCCGTTCTTCGCGTCGATGCGCCGCGACCTCAGCCCGGTCGACTTCTCGTCCGACGAGCTGAGTGACTACATCTACGGTTCCGCGGAGGTCATCGGCCTCATGTGCCTGCGGGCCTTCCTTGCGGCGGAGGAGGAGGCACCGGCGAGGGCACAGGCGGTGTCCGCTCCTGTGCCGGACGACCGTCGCCGGCGTCTGGAGGCGGGTGCGCGTCGTCTGGGCGCCGCGTTCCAGAAGATCAACTTCTTGCGCGACCTGGCCACCGACTGGTCGCAGCTGGGGCGCAGCTACTTTCCGGGCATCGACCCGGCCAAGCTGAGTGAGCGGCAGAAGCTCGATCTCGTCGTCGACATCGAGCGCGACCTGGGCGCCGCGGCCGACGTCATCCCCGAACTTCCCGACAACTGCCGCCGGGCCATTCTGACTGCCCACGGACTGTTCTCGGCGCTGACCGACCGCCTCCGTGCGACCCCGGCTCGCGAGCTGCTGGCGACCCGTGTGAGCGTGCCGACTCGCACCAAGCTGACCATTCTGGTCAAGGCCGGCGCCGGGCGTCGTTCGGGAGCGGCGCGGTGACACCGCAGGCGAACGCCGTGGTGATCATCGGGGGCGGGATAGCCGGACTCGCGACGGCCGCGCTGCTCGCCCGGGACGGTCGCCGGGTCACACTGCTCGAACAACAGGATGCGGTGGGCGGGCGAGCAGGCCTGTGGGAGTCGGGTGGATTCCGGTTCGACACCGGCCCGTCGTGGTATCTGATGCCGGAGGTGTTCGATCACTTCTTCCGCCTGCTGGGCACGACGACAGCCGACCAGCTCGATCTCGTCGCGCTCGACCCTGGCTACCGCGTGTTCTTCGAGCAGGGCGGCGAACCGCTCGATGTGGTCGCCGACCGCGACGCGAACCGGGTCATGTTCGAGCGTGTCGAGGCCGGGGGAGGCGCGGCGTTCGATCGCTACATGATGAGCGCCCGCGAGACGTACCGCCTGGCGGTCGACAAGTTCTTGTACGGCACGTTCCAGTCGTTCCGTCCCCTGTTCTCGGCCGACCTCGTGCGCAGGCTCGGCCGCCTGGGCCGGTTGCTGCTGCAGCCGCTCGACAGGTTCGTCGCTGGCCGCTTCCGGGACGCGCGCCTGAGGCAGATCCTCGGCTATCCCGCGGTCTTCCTCGGCACGTCACCGTCGCGGGCGCCGAGCATGTACCACCTCATGAGCCATCTCGATCTCGAAGACGGCGTGCGCTACCCGCTGGGCGGCTTCCGCACGCTGATCGACCGCATCGCGGCGCTCGCCGAGCGCGAGGGCGTCACGATCGAGACCGGCGCCCGCGTCACCGCGATCCGCTCGCTCGATCGCACCGGCAAACCGGCGGTCGCGGGCGTCGACTACGTCGATGCCGACGGCGTCGCGCGGCGCATCGACGCCGCCACCGTCGTCTCGGCCGCCGACCTGCATCACACCGAGACCGACCTGCTGCCTGAGGACAGGCGCAGCCGTCCGGAGAAGTGGTGGTCGAGCCGCGATCCGGGCCCCGGAGCCGTGCTGGTGCTCCTCGGAGTGCGCGGTGAACTCCCCGCCCTCGCCCATCACAGCCTGTTCTTCACGAGCGACTGGGACGACAACTTCGACCGGATCTTCGGCGCCGACCCCTCGATCCCCGACCCGGCATCCCTGTACGTCTGCCGTCCGAGTGCGACCGATCCGAGCGTCGCCCCCGACGGGCACGAGAACCTGTTCATGCTCGTCCCGGTGCCCGCAGACCCGGAGATCGGTTCCGGCGGTGTCGACGGCGCCGGGGATGAGCGGGTCGAGCGAACGGCCGATGCCGCGATCCGCCAAGTGGCCGCGTGGGCGGGCATCCCCGATCTCGCCGAGCGGATCGTGGTTCGCCGCACCATCGGTCCCGGCGACTTCGTCTCCGATCTGAACGCCTGGCGCGGGGGTGCTCTCGGGCCGGGCCACACCCTGCGGCAGAGCGCGTTCTTTCGCGGACGCAACGCGTCGTCGGCGGTCGACGGGCTGTTCTACGCCGGCGGTTCGACGATCCCGGGTGTCGGCCTGCCGATGTGTCTCATCTCGGCGGAGCTGGTGGTCAAACGACTGCGCGGCGACATCACGACCGCACCGCTCGCCGAGCCGATCGCGGCGACCGTGCACGGGGAGCGCGTCGCGTGAGCTTCGTCTACCTCGTCCTCCTCCTTCTGGCGATCGGCTCCATGGTGCTGATCGATCGCCGTTTCACGTTGTTCTTGTGGCGCGACGCGCGCCGTGCCGGGCTGGTGCTCGGTGCGGGCCTCGTCTTCTTTCTCGCCTGGGATGTGTTCGGCATCGGGTTGCACATCTTCGCGCGCGGAGAGGGGCCGTACATGACCGGTGTGCTGCTCCTCCCGGAACTCCCGCTGGAGGAGGTCTTCTTCCTGACCTTCCTCTGTTACCTGACGATGGTGCTGATCGCGGGGGCAGACCGGCTCATCGAGGCGAGGCGGCGTCGGCACACATGACCTATCTCGTGCTCAGCCTGGTGTTCCTGGTGGTGGCCGCCGCCGTGCTCGGCGTGGCGCTCTGGCGCGCGCCCGACGCGAGACGACTGGTCGGCCGGTGGTGGCCGAGCGTCCTCATCGCGGCCGTCGTGATCATCGTGCTCACAGCGGTGTTCGACAATCTGATGATCGGATCGGGTCTCATCCGGTACAGCGACGACAGGGTGAGCGGTCTTCGGATCGGTGCTGTGCCGATCGAGGACTTCGCCTATCCGATCGCCGCGCTGCTGCTGCTTCCGGCACTGTGGATCCGGTTCCGTCGAAAGGAGGCGCGATGACGACGACGGGTGTTCGAGCGCCTCTCCGCCAGCTGCTGCTCGCATCCCGACCGCTCAGCTGGATCAACACGGCCTTCCCGTTCGCCGCCGCCTACTCGCTGACGACCCGCCAGATCGACCTGACCCTGGTGCTCGGCACGCTGTTCTTCCTCATTCCGTACAACCTGGCGATGTACGGCATCAACGACGTGTTCGACTACGAATCCGACCTGCGCAATCCGCGCAAGGGCGGCGTCGAGGGCGCGCTGCTCGATCGCGGTATGCACCGGCTCGTGCTGATCGCCGCGGCGGCCACGACCGTGCCGTTTCTCATCTACCTTGTGATCGTCGGCTCGCCCCTGTCGTGGCTCGTGCTCGCGGTGAGCATGTTCGCGGTGGTGGCGTACTCCGTCACCGGGCTGCGGTTCAAAGAGATCCCGTTCGTCGACTCGCTCACCTCGAGCACGCATTTCGTGTCGCCGGCCCTGTACGGGCTGGTTCTGGCGGGTGCGATGTTCACTCCCGCGCTGTGGGCGGTGCTGCTCGCGTTCTTTCTCTGGGGGATCGGCAGTCACGCGTTCGGAGCCGTACAGGATGTGGTGCCCGACCGCGAAGGCGGCATCGCCTCGATCGCCACGGTTCTGGGCGCACGCTGGACGACGCGGGTGGCGATCCTCGCCTGGATTCTCGCCGGCGTCGTGACGTTGGCGACAGCATGGCCGGGGCGGCTCGCCGCCGTGCTCGCGCTCCCGTACATCGTCGTCGCCGCGCCGTACTGGTCCGTTTCGGATGCGGAGTCGGAGCGGGCGAACCGCGGCTGGCGACGGTTTCTCTCCATCAACTTCGTCTGCGGGTTCCTCGTGACGATGCTGCTGATCTGGTACGCCTCGCTGTAGCCGGGCGCCTGCTCGTCAGTCGCGTTGCGGCAACTGCTGCAGCGTCCACACGTTGCCGTCGGGGTCGGCGAAGGTGACGAACCGGCCCCACGCCTGCTCGTCGACCGGGGTCGCCTCCACGCCGTTGGCGCGCAGGTGCGCGTAGGCGTCGTCGGCATCCGGGATCACGATCTGCAGCCCTCGCTGGGAGCCTGGAGCCATATCGGTCAGGCCGATGCCGAACGCGATCGAGCATGCCGAACCCGGCGGCGTGAGCTGAACGAAACGCAGGGACTCGGTCACGGTCTGGTCGTGATCGGCGATGAACCCGACCTGATCGACGTAGAACGCCTTGGCCCTGTCCACGTCGGTGACGGGCAGGATGATGAGCTCGATCTTCCAATCGGTGATGGCCATGAGGTGTGCCTTTCTCGTCGGATGGCACTCACCTTACGACCCGCCCCCGACACGGCATGCTCCCGGCCGGCGGCAAGCGGGCTCCCAGCCCCCGCACGGTATCGTCGATACAGGCGGGCCGGCGCAGCCGGCCGGAACAGTCAGACGGCACGAGCAGAAGAGTCTTCGAAGGGCGAACGCGGCGATGAGCGACAGTCCCCTCTCGCCGAGCCCTTACGAGGTGCTCGGGGTGGCGTCGACGGTGTCGCAGGACGAGTTGCGGCGGGCCTACCGTCGTCTGCTGCGCCAGACGCATCCCGACACCGGTGGCACGGCTGCGCGATTCCAGGC
Organism: Leifsonia sp. NPDC058292; assembly: GCF_042880955.1. Classification (NCBI taxonomy): domain Bacteria; kingdom Bacillati; phylum Actinomycetota; class Actinomycetes; order Micrococcales; family Microbacteriaceae; genus Leifsonia; species Leifsonia sp. NPDC058292. The sequence continues at coordinate 58,004 of NZ_JBHVYL010000014.1, read as the reverse complement.
CGTGCAGCTCGCCTGGGAACAGATCGGCGACCCTAACGACCGGGCGCGCTTCGACCGCGGCGAGGGCGCGTACTCCGCCGGAGTGGCCGACGGCGGCGAGACCGGAAGCGGGTTCAGCGCCACCTTCCACCCCACCCGGTCGCAGTCCCGGGGCAGCACGGTGCGGGCCCGCAGCTACGGCCATCCGGGCGGCCGGGCCCGGGAACGGTTCCTCACCCTCATGCGCGAGTGGGTCGGCCGCGGAGCCGATCTCGACGATCCTTACGAACCGTCGCTGGTGCGCTCGGCGCCGAGGGAGATCAGGATGCTGCTGGCGGCGGCGCTCGCGGAGGAGGCGACGGCCCGCGCGGTGAGCGGCCTCGGCATCGGCTTCACGATCTGGAACGACGTCTCGGTGCACCCGCGTTCCGACGCGAAACTCGACCACGTCGTTCTCGGACCGGCCGGCGTGTTCGCCATCCGCTCGGCCGACTGGGGAGGCGAGGTCAAACTCGCCAAGGGAGACATCGTCGGTGCGACGGTCGACCCGGACGAGGAGCCGTTCCACGACCTCCTGCGCGACGCCAAGACGTTCTCGCGCCAGGTGGGCGTGAAGTTCACCGGGCTGATCATCGTCGTGCCCGACGAGGCACTCGCGGTCGCCTACGATCGCATCGAGCGGGGTCGCCTCTCAGGAGCGTTGCTCGTCAGGCGTTCCGTTCTGCCCCAGGTGCTTTGCAACGGTGCGAGCGCCGCTGGTCGCGAGAGCGTCGACCGCGCGTTCGAGTTGCGCACCCGGCTGATCGAGAGCATCCGTTTCGTCTAGCGGCAGGGCGACCCTAGACAGTGAGCCGTGCGCGGGCGCACAGTAGAGGCATGGTCACCCCTCTCGACGTGTTCAGCGGTTTCAGTGTCAGCGACATCCCGGCAGCCAAAGCCTTCTACGGCGACACGCTCGGCCTCGACATCACCGAGGGTCCGATGGGAAACCTCGACCTCGCGCTGCCATCGGGCAGTCACGTCTTCATCTATCCGAAGGCGAACCACGAGCCCGCGACGTACACAATCCTCAACCTGGTGGTCGACGACATCGACGCCGCCGTCGACGACCTCAACACCAAGGGGGTCAAGACCGACATCTACGACGACCCGAACCTGCCCACCGATGAGAAGGGCGTCCTGCGCGGCAAGGCGGCGAACCGCGGCCCCGACATCGCCTGGTTCCTCGACCCGTCGGGCAACATCCTCTCCGTGCTTCAGGACTGATCGGGCTCGTCGCTGCCGACCGAGCCGGCGCCGCTGAGTCGCTCGCGCAACCCCATCGCGTCGTAGGGCGAGCGGACTTTGGCGTCGTTGTCGAAATAAGAGTAGACGTCGAGACCCCGGTCGAGCCAGCCCCGCACGTCGGCGGCCCAGCGGTCGAGCGCCTCCGGCGTGTATCCGCTCGTATACAGCTCGACGTCGCCGTGGAGGCGCACGTACATGAAGTCGGTCGTGATCTCGCGGATGACCGGGTAGCGCCCGGCGGTGTCGGCGACGACGATCGCCACATCCTGCTCGCGGGCGAGCTCGACGAACGCCGCGACCTCGAAGCTCGCATGGCGCACCTCGACCGCGTGGCGCAGGGGTCTGTCCTCCCCGGGTTCGAGCAGCCGTCTGTCTTCGTCGAGGGTCGACTCGGCGGCGAGGGCGGCGGCCGCCGACGTCGTCCGGGGGAGCGAGGCGAGGAAGGCGCGCACCTCGTCCTCGTCGAACTGCAGGGTCGGCGGCACCTGCCAGAGCAGGGGCCCGAGCTTCGGGCCCAGCCCGAACACCCCCGAAGCGAAGAAGTTGGCGAGCGCCTCCCTGGTGTTGCGCAGCCTGAGGATGTGGGTGATGTAGCGGCCGCCCTTCACCGCGAAGACGAAGTCGTCCGGTGTCTCCTCCGCCCAGCGGCGATAGCTGCTCGGTCGCTGCAGAGAGTAGAAGCTGCCGTTGATCTCGATCGAGTCGAGACGTTCGGCGGCGAAGGCCAGCTCCTGACGGTGAACGAGCCCCTTCGGGTAGAAGGTGCCGCGCCAGGGCGGGTAGGTCCAGCCGGAGATGCCGACACGGGAAAGGGCCATCAGCGGCCCCGGAGCTGATCCATGATGCGGCGATCGCGCTTCGTCGGCCGCCCGGCGCCGCGCTCGCGCACGATCGTCGACGGCGCTTCCACCTTCGGCGGCGGGGGAGGAGTGAGGTCGTCGAAGCACTCGGCGGCGACGGCAGCACTCACGCGTTTGACGATGAGGCGTTTCGCGATGAGGATGCGCTCGGTCTCGCCGACCCTGGCGCGCACCTCGTCGCCGACCCGGACGGCCTGCGACGGCTTGGCCTTCTCGCCGTTGACACGCACGTGGCCGCCTTTGCAGTCCGTCGCGGCAGCCGAGCGCGTCTTGTACAGGCGAACGGCCCACACCCACGAATCGACCCGCACGGAATCGCCCGGCACGGTCAGCCGACTTCGGCGAGCTGGGACTTCCACTTCACCAGGCTGCGCACGGTCTTGCTCCTGTCGTTCGCGAGCCGGGCCATCACATCCTCGGGAACGAAATAGTTGACCGCCACCCAACCGCGCACGGTCTCAGAGGGATCTTCCGCCAGCATCCGCAGGATGTCGCACGGGGTCGCCTCGTTCTTGGCGACGCAGCCGCGCACTCCGGCGTCCTTGTCGCGGGCGAGCGCCTCGAACACGTCGTCAGGGGCGTTGTAGCTGCTCGCGACGCTCTCGCGGATCTTCGGATTCGGGTCGCCGGCGAGCAGTCGCAGCCGGCGGATCTTGCTCTCGGTCACCGGCGGCGACGGATGCAGGGCCGCGGCCTCCTCTGCGGTGAGCATCGCGGGCCTGTGCTCACGCATCGCCTGGCGCTGGGCAGGGGTGTTGAACCGAATGCACGACATGCGCTCAACGGTACGCTTTCCTCGCCGCCGGGCGGGCGAACGGCTCGCGAGTCGGCTCAGCCGGCTACTGCGACGCCGTCGCCGGCTCCGCCCCACGACGGCGCGGGAACCACGGGATGATCGGCGACGTTCGCCGCTGGAACCCGGCGTACTCGGGGTAGCGCGACAGCGTGATCGTCTCCGTGAAGACCGTCGAGCCGATGAAGAGACCGGTGAGCAGCAGGGGGCCGATCACAGTCCACTGCAGGATCGACCCGGCGGCGACGCAGCCGATCAGAAAGAGCACCCACCACTGCGCCTGCTCGAAGAAGAAGTTCGGGTGGCGTGAGAACCGGAAGAGACCCGACTGCAGGAACCGTGGCTGCGGCTCGCGACCGGCGGCGACCTCGGCCTTCTTCCAGGTGTGGAAGTTCCACTGCTGCTGATCGGCGACCGTCTCGCCGACCAGGAGCGCGAGGAACACGACGGCGAGCACGATGTCCAGGCCGTTCGGCGGAGCCTGGTTCTCGTAAGCGACCCAGGCCGGAAGGGTGATGAGGAACAGCAGCACGTTCTGGTAGATCACGATGAAGAAGAGGTTGAACAGCCAGAACTGCCACGACGACATCTTGGTGCGCAGGAACTGCCACCGGTAGTCCTCGCCGCCGGGGGCGTAGCCGCCCTTGCGGGCGAAGTTGAAGGTGAGCCGGATGCCCCACAGCGTGACGAGCACGGCCATGAGGTTCAGCCGGGCGTCCTGCAGCCCGGCGAAGCCCGCGAAGACCCAGACGTAAGCGAGCGGGATGACCGACCAGATGCGGTCGACCCACGAGTGCTCACCGGTGATCAGGGACAGCACCCAGGTGACCACGCAGATGCCGGCAAGGATCCACAGACAGACGATGAAAGGCTCCACGTGCTCATCCTAGGCATGGCGAGAGGTCACTAGACTCGTTTCCCGTGGATGGAATCGGTGCGCGCGAGGTCAGTTCGCGTGTCCTGACGATCCCGAACATCCTCAGCTTCTTCCGGCTCGCGCTGGTGCCGGTGTTCCTGGCCTTCGTGATCTCGGGCCAAGACGCCCTGGCGCTGCTGGTGCTCGTCGTGTCGAGCATCACCGATTTCCTCGACGGCTACCTCGCCCGCCGACTCGACCAGGTGTCGAGGCTCGGGCAGCTGCTCGACCCGGCCGCCGACCGGCTCTACATCTTCGCCGCGCTCATCGGCCTGGCCTGGCGAGAGGTCATCCCGTGGTGGCTCGTCGCTCTGATCGTGGCGAGGGATGTGATGCTCGCGGTTCTCGGCATCATCCTCGCGAACCACGGCTACGGTCCGCTGCCCGTGCATCACCTGGGCAAAGTCGCCACGTTCTGCCTGTTCTGGGCGCTCCCGCTGCTCATGCTCGGGGAGGCCTTCGGCGTTTTCGCGCCGTTCTCCCTGCCGCTCGGCTGGGCGTTCGCGCTCTGGGGTGCGTTCCTCTATTGGTGGGCAGGATTTGTCTATATCGGAGAAACCGCTCGCGTAATCCGTCTTCCGGCCGACGACAGGCCCGGTCGATCGGATACGCTGGATCAGAAGGAGGTTGACGGTGCCTGAAGAGACATTTCCCGATGGTCCGGCGAACAACGACGCCGCGAACAACCCCCTGCGTAATTCAGCCGCGGGGAACGAAGACACGACGGCGCGCTTCGGCGAGGAGTTCGTGTCGAAGATGTACCCCGTCGACCCCGAGATCTCGGCCGAAGAGCAGGAGGCCATCGCGGCCCTGCCCTCCGGCTCGGCGTTGCTCGTCGTGAGGCGCGGCCCCAACACGGGTGCGCGCTTCCTGCTCGACGCCGACGTCACGAGCGCAGGCCGCCATCCCGACGCCGAGATCTTCCTCGACGACGTGACGGTGTCCCGGCGTCACGCCGAGTTCATCCGGCGCGGAACGGCGTTCGAGGTGCGCGACCTCGGTTCGCTGAACGGCACGTACTACGACGGGGTCCGGATCGAGAGCGCCCTGCTCTCCGACTCCGCCGAGGTGCAGATCGGCAAGTTCCGGCTGACGTTCTACGCTTCCCGCTTCGACCTCGCCGCTCCGGCGCAGAGCTAGTGGCGCGGCAGACGGCGCGAGCCGGAGCCGCGGCCTCCCCAGCTCTGCTGAGCATCGGACAGGTTCTCGCGCGTCTGACGCCCGAGTTCCCCGATCTCTCGTCGTCGAAGCTGCGCTTCCTCGAGGAGCGCGGCCTGATCACCCCTGCGCGCACAGCGTCGGGCTATCGCAAGTTCTCGCCGTCAGACCTCGAGCGGCTGCGCATCATCCTGGGGATGCAGCGCGACCACTACCTTCCGCTCAAGGTGATCAAGGCCTATCTGACCGACCTCGACGCGGGCCTGAACCCCGTCATGCCGGGCAGCGCAGCACCGGGCGGGCGATCGATGCTCCCGACCGGCCGCCGCTTCAAGCGAGGCGAACTCCTGCGCGAGTGCGGCGCGACGCCCGAGCTGCTGCAAGAGGCGGTCTCCGCGTCCGTGCTGGCGCCGGCGGAGGTGTACGGCGAAGAATCGCTCGCGGTGCTCAAAGCGCTCGTGGAGTTGCAGCGCAACGGTATCGAGCCGCGCCATCTGCGCGGTTTCCGGGCCGCCGCGGAGCGCGAACTCGGACTCATCGAGACCGCCTTGACGCCTGTCGCACGGCGCAACGACGTGTCCAGCCGAGCGAAGACCGCCGAACTGGCGCGCGAGATCTCGGGGCAGCTCGACGTGGTGCGCTCCAGCATCATCCGGTCGGCTCTGTCGCGCATCCAGCCGTGACGACACCCGACCTCCTCGACACGCCGACCCCGAAAGGGCGAATGTCATTGCCCGCGACCCCCGGCATGGGTACCGTGGAGCATGCGCCGTCGAACGTGCGCACGACGACCATGGGGCGAGAGGCAAACACATGAGTGAATTGAGTCGCGACAGCGACGCGCCCCGGTACGATCTCGGTCTGCTGTTCACCGATGGTCTGCCCGAGATGGACGACTCGAGCGGGTATCGCGGCGCTGTCGCGGCCCGCGCGGCGGGCATCAGCTACCGCCAGCTCGACTACTGGGCTCGCACCGGGCTCGTGGAGCCGACCGTTCGCGGTGCAGCGGGCTCCGGGTCGCAGCGTCTCTACGGTTTCCGCGACATCCTCGTGCTCAAACTCGTCAAGCGCCTGCTCGACACGGGCATCTCGCTGCAGCAGATCCGCACTGCGGTCAACCAGCTTCGTGAGGCCGGCGTCAACGACCTGGCGCAGACCACGCTGATGAGCGACGGCGCGAGCGTCTACCTCTGCACCTCGAACGACGAGGTCATCGACCTCGTGAGCCGTGGCCAGGGCGTGTTCGGCATCGCCGTCGGCAAGGTGCTCCGCGAGGTCGAATCCTCCCTCGTCGAGCTCAACACGCAGGCCGAAGACCCCATGGACGAGCTCGCCGCTCGTCGCGCGACCCGCGCCTCCTGACCCGCCTGGCGCCGCCGAGACTCGCGTGCTGACGTCGGTGTTTTTCGCGCCCACGCGCGAAATCTCCGTCTAGCCGGTCGAAACGCCGAGGCTGCCGCAGAAAACTCCGGCGCCGTTACGCGTTGGCGTATTCGCCGATCCGCGCCGTACGCAGAACGCGCTCGAGCAGCATGTCGAAGTTGTGCGCCATCTCCTGTGCGCTCTCGCCCGGCCAGACGTGCAGCGGCTTCGCCGCGCCCTGTGCCTGCTGCAGCGAGGTGCGCTCCGGCAGCTGGGGGGAGAGCACGAGAGGGCCGAACATGTCGCGCAGCTCTTTGATGCGGAACTGGTGCTCGAGCGATTGCACGCGCGCGCGGTTCACGATGATGCCGAGCGGCTGCAGGCGAGGGGAGAGTCCGCGGCGAATTTCCTCGATGGCACGGAGCGCGCGGTCGGCGGCGGCGACCGAGAACAGTCCCGGCTCGGTGACGACGGCGACGCGATCGCTCGCAGCCCACGCCGTGCGGGTGAGTGCGTTCAGCGACGGAGCGCAGTCGATGAGCACGAGTTCGTAGTCATGCTCGACGTTGGCGAGCGCCTCCTCGAGCTTCCAGATGTCGCGGATGCTCGGGTGCGGACCGTCGAAGTTGATCGCCGACGGGCTGCCGATCATCACGTCGATCTTGCTGGTGCGGCCTTTCGTCCAGCCGCTCGGAGCGATCGCCGCGCGGACGATCTTCTCCTTCGGGGAGGCGAGCACATCGGCCACGTTGAGGTGACCGGCGACCTGGATGTCCATGCCGGTCGAGACGTCGGATTGCGGGTCGAGGTCGACGACGAGAGTGCGGAGGCCTTTGGCGAACGCTGCGGAAGCCAGCCCCAGCGTCACCGTGGTCTTACCGACACCACCTTTGAGAGAACTAACGCTGAGTACGTGCACAATCGACTACGTTACCTTCACTAGTCTTAGAGAACCTAACCGTTTGCTGTGTGGCCCCGACCCCTGCTCGAAAGGTCCCAATGTTCCGTAAGATCCTCGTTGCCAATCGCGGTGAAATCGCCATCCGAGCTTTCCGCGCCGCCTATGAACTGGGTGCCCAGACGGTGGCCGTGTTCCCGTACGAGGACCGCAACTCGATGCACCGGCTCAAGGCCGACGAGGCGTACCAGATCGGCGAGCCCGGTCATCCTGTGCGCGCTTACCTGGATGTGAAGGAGATCATCCGGGTCGCCCTCGAGTCGGGCGCCGACGCGATCTACCCGGGTTACGGCTTCCTGTCGGAGAACCCGGAGCTGGCCGAGGCTGCCCGGGATGCCGGCATCACGTTCATCGGGCCGGACTCGAAGGTGCTCGAGATGGCAGGCAACAAGGTGACGGCCAAGGAGCACGCGATCGCCGCGGGTGTGCCGGTGCTCGCCTCCTCCGCGCCGTCGCGCGACATCGACGAGCTTCTCGCCGCAGCCGACGGCATCGGCTTCCCGATCTTCGCCAAGGCGGTCGCGGGTGGCGGCGGGCGCGGGATGCGTCGCGTCAACACCAAGGCCGAGTTGCGCCCGGCGCTCGAAGAGGCGATGCGGGAGGCGGACAGCGCGTTCGGCGACCCGACCATGTTCCTGGAGCAGGCCGTTCTGCGGCCCCGTCACATCGAGGTGCAGATCCTCGCCGACAGCGCAGGGAACACCATGCACTTGTTCGAGCGCGACTGCTCGGTGCAGCGGCGCCACCAGAAGGTCGTCGAGATCGCGCCGGCGCCGAACCTGGACGAAGACATCCGCCAGGCCCTCTTCCGGGATGCGGTCGCGTTCGCCCGCTCCATCGGCTACGTGAACGCCGGCACCGTCGAGTTCCTGCTCGACACCGCGGGCGAGCGCGCCGGACAGCACGTGTTCATCGAGATGAACCCGCGCATCCAGGTGGAGCACACGGTCACCGAAGAGATCACCGACGTCGACCTCGTGCAGTCGCAGATGCGCATCGCGGCGGGGGAGACCCTGGCCGACCTCGGTCTCAGCCAGGAGACCGTGCACGTGCGCGGCGCGGCGCTGCAGTGCCGCATCACGACCGAGGACCCGACCGCCGGCTTCCGCCCGGACACCGGGAAGATCACCACCTACCGTTCCCCGGGCGGTGGCGGCATCCGCCTCGACGGCGGCACGATCAGCCCCGGATCGCAGATCAGCCCGCACTTCGACTCGATGCTCGCCAAGCTCATCTGCCGCGGGCGTGACTTCCCCTCCGCCGTGCAGCGGGCACGCCGCGCGTTGGCCGAGTTCCGAGTGCGCGGCGTCTCCACCAACATCCCCTTCCTGCAGGCCGTGCTCGACGATCCGGACTTCATGGCCGGAGACGTCTCGACCTCGTTCATCGAGGAGCGCCCGGAGCTCTTCAAGGGTCGCGTCTCCAAAGACCGCGGCACGAAGGTGCTCAACTGGCTCGCGGACGTGACGGTCAACCAGCCCAACGGCGCGCGCCCGGAGACGGCCGAGCCCACGGACAAGCTGCCGCACATCGACCTCAACGCGCCGGCTCCCTCCGGTTCGCGCCAGCGGCTCCTCGAGCTGGGCCCGAAGGGCTTCGCCGAGGCACTCCGCGCGCAGACGCCGCTGGCCGTCACCGAGACCACGTTCCGCGACGCCCACCAGTCGCTGCTCGCGACCCGCGTTCGCACCAGGGACCTGCTCGCCGTGGCGCCGTACGTTGCCCGCATGACCCCCGAGCTGTTCTCGGTCGAGGCGTGGGGCGGCGCGACGTACGACGTGGCGCTGCGGTTCCTCGGTGAAGACCCGTGGGAGCGTCTCGCCTCCCTGCGTGGCGCCCTTCCGAACATCAACATCCAGATGCTGCTGCGCGGTCGCAACACGGTCGGCTACACGCCGTACCCGACCCAGGTGACCGACGCCTTCGTGCGCGAGGCCGCGGCGACCGGCGTCGACATCTTCCGCATCTTCGACGCGCTCAACGATGTTTCGCAGATGCGCCCGGCCATCGAGTCGGTGCTCGCGACCGGCACCGCCGTCGCCGAGGTCGCCGTCTGCTACACCGGCGACCTGCTCGACCCGGCCGAAGACCTCTACACGCTCGACTACTACCTGAGGCTCGCCGAGCAGATCGTCGAGTCGGGCGCGCACATCCTCGCGATCAAAGACATGGCCGGCCTCCTGCGTCCTTCGGCCGCCGAGAAGCTGGTGGGCGCTTTCCGCGAGCGCTTCGACCTGCCCGTGCACGTTCACACCCACGACACTCCGGGCGGCCAGCTGGCGACCCTGCTCGCGGCGGCACGTGCCGGCGCGGATGCGGTGGATGTGGCGAGCGCACCGATGGCCGGCACCACCAGCCAGCCGAGTGCATCCGCTCTCGTCGCCGCCCTCGCCCACACCGAGCGCGACACCGGCATCTCGCTCACCGCGGTCGAAGACCTCGAACCGTACTGGGAGGCCGTGCGCCACGTCTACAAGCCGTTCGAGTCGGGTCTTCCCGGCCCGACCGGGCGCGTGTACAAGCACGAGATCCCCGGCGGTCAGCTCTCCAACCTGCGTCAGCAGGCGAAGGCGCTCGGCCTGGCGGAGGACTTCGAGCTGGTGGAGGACATGTATGCGGCCGCGAACCGCATCCTGGGCCGCATCCCGAAGGTGACGCCGTCGTCCAAGGTCGTCGGCGACCTCGCTCTGCACCTGGCGGCCGTGAAGGCCGACCCGGACGACTTCGCCGAGAACCCGCAGAACTACGACATCCCCGACTCGGTGGTCGGCTTCATGGCCGGCGAGCTGGGCGAGCTGCCGGGCGGATGGCCGGAGCCGTTCCGCACCAAGGTGCTCGCGGGCAAGACGGTCAAGGTCGGGGTGGAAGACATCTCGGCCGACGATGCCGCCGCGCTCGAAGGGTCGAGCACCGAGCGCCGTACGACTCTCAACCGGCTGCTCTTCCCCGCGCCCACGCGCACATACGAGCAGATCCGCGAGTTGTTCGGCGACCTGTCCGTCGTCGACTCGCTCGACTATCTCTACGGCCTCAAGCAGGGCTCGGAGCACGTCATCGAGTTCAGCAAGGGCGTGCGCCTCTACGTCGGCCTCGAGGCCATCGGCGAGGCGGACGAGAAGGGGATGCGCACGGTCATGACCACGCTCAACGGCCAGTTGCGGCCGGTGTTCGTGCGCGACCGCGGCATCACCGTCGAGACCAAGGCGGCCGAGAAGGCCGACACGGCGAAGCCCGGTCACGTCGCGGCGCCCTTCTCGGGTGTCGTGACGCTGCAGGTCGCGGTCGGAGACACCGTGGCGGCCGGGCAGTCGGTCGCATCGATCGAGGCCATGAAGATGGAGGCGGCCATCACCGCCCCCATCGCCGGTGTCGTCGAGCGGCTCGCCATCCCGAAGACCCAGCAGGTCGACGCGGGCGACCTGCTCGTGGTCGTCACACCCGCATAGCGGGCGCGAAGGCGGGCGGGTCGGCGGGGGCCGCTAAACTGTCCCAGTCGCTTTCACCAGTGGCAGAAGGAGACAGAATCCGTGGCTGACAAGCCTGAGAAGGGTCGCGCGAGCGAGCCTGGCGACGAGCTCGCCGCGACGTCGAGCGATCTGACGATCTCGGTTCCCGAGAACCTCAGCATCGTCGTCGACCTGCCGCCGGCGCCCGCACCCGAGGCCCCGGACGACGAGATCGCCGTCGCCATCGACGACGTGCCGGTGGACCCGGGCTTCGTCGCATCCCCGACCGAGCCGTCGACCATGTCGGTCGCCATCGTCGCGTCGCGTCTGGCGACGGGCCCGACATCGACGCAGCCCGATGCGGCAGCGGAGATCCCACCCCTCCCCGGCACCGACGCGTTCAATCAGTCGCGGCGCGACCGGCTCCGCGGCGAGCACTCGCAACAGCCGGAGCCCGCGGCGATGCTCACCGCCGACAGGCTCCTCGCGGTGAACCGCAAGACGCGCCCCGGCCCCGAAGGCGGTTGGCAGCGTTTCGTGTACGGCATCACCTTCCACATGGTGAACCTCGGCGACTCCGCCAAGGTGCGCGCACGCAAAGAGCTCGACCACCGCATCCAGAAGCAGTTCGAGGGCGGAACCCGCTTCGTGCCGGTGCTGACGCGCAAGGGCGGCGTCGGCAAGACCACGGTCACCACTCTGCTCGGCATGGCGTTGGCAGACGCCCGCGAAGACCGCATCGTGGCGATCGACGCGAACCCCGATCGGGGAACGCTGGCCGAACGCGTCACCAAGCAGACCAGAGCCACGGTGCGGGATGTGGTGCAGAAGGCCCCGAGCATCGGCGGCTTCACCGATTTCTCGGCGCTGGTGTCGCGCGACGAGACGCGGCTCGACATCCTCGCCTCCGACACCGACCCCCTCCTCTCCGAGGCCTTCGACGAGAACGACTACAACGTGGTCGCCGATCTCACGGCGCGGTTCTATTCCATCGTGCTCACCGACTGCGGCACGGGCATCGTGCACTCCGTCATGCGGGCGACCCTGCAGCGCGCCGATTCGGTCGTGATCGTCTCGGGCGGCAGCGTCGACGAAGCCCGTCTCGCGTCTGAGACGCTGACCTGGCTCGAGGCCAACGGATACGGCGACCTGGTGCGCAACGCGATCGTCGCCCTCAACACGGCCACCCAGGGAACGAACCTCGTGAAGCTCGACGAGATCGAGTCGCACTTCCGTTCGCGGGTGCGGGAGGTCGTGCGCATCCCGTACGACCCGCAGCTCGCCGCCGGGTCGGTGGTGTCGTACAAAGACCTGAAGCCGCTCACCAAGCAGTCGGCCCGCACCCTCGCCGCCCTCGTCGTCGAAGGCCTGCCGACCAGTCGCGGCTGATCGCCGCACGTCCCCGCCGCCCCCAGCACCATTCGAGGAGAGACCTGTGACCGAGCGTCAGATCCGCCTGTTCGGCGACCCCGTGCTGAAGACGGTGTCCGACCCGATCGTCGAGGTCGACGACGGCGTGCGCGGACTCGTCGAAGATCTGGTCGACAGCGTGCTCCCGCCCGGCCGTGCCGGCGTCGCGGCGCCGCAGATCGGTGTCAACCTGCGCGCGTTCAGCTACAACGTCGACGGCGACGTCGGCTACGTCATCAACCCGGTGCTCGTCGAGGTGTCTGGTGAACCCGAGCTCGTCGACGAGGGCTGCCTGTCGGTGCCCGGGCTGTGGTTCAAGACGGCACGGTATCCGTTCGCCCGGGTGACCGGCACCGATCTCGACGGCAACGAGATCGAGATCTCGGGAACGGGAGTGCTCGCGCAGGCTCTGCAGCACGAGACCGATCACCTCGACGGAAAGCTCTATCTCGACAGGCTCGACAAGGAGAGCCGGCGCGAGGCGATGAAGCAGGTGCGCGAGAGCGACTGGTTCTAGACCGCCGCCCGGCAGAATCAGGGCACCGTCTCGCCACGTCGCCTCACTAGACTGGCCGAATGCGTATCGCGGTCACCGGTGGATCAGGAAAGCTCGGGCGCACGGTCGTGCGCGAACTCGCAGCGGCGGGCAACGAGGTCATCAATCTCGACGTCGCAGGGGAGCGCGGTCCGTCGTTCGTGAAGGTCGACCTGACCGATTTCGGCGACACGCTGGATGCGATCCTCGGCGTGCAGGACAAGCACACCGGGTTCGACGCGATCGTGCACCTCGCCGCGATCCCGGCGCCGGGCATCCTGAGCGACATGGCGACGTTCCACAACAACATCCGCGTCACCTACAACGTGTTCCACGCCGCGCAGCGCGCCGGGATCAACAACATCGTGTACGCCTCGAGCGAGACCGTGCTCGGGCTGCCGTTCGATGTGCCGCCGCCCTACATTCCGGTCGACGAGGAGTACCCGGCACGGCCGGAGAGCACGTACTCGCTCGTGAAGCACCTCGAAGAGCAGATGGCGATCGAGCTGGTGCGCTGGGATCCGACGCTGAAGATCGTCGCTCTGCGCTTCTCGAACGTCATGTACCCGGAGGACTACGCCCAGTTCCCGTCCTACGACGCAGACGCGCGGGCGCGCAAGTGGAATCTGTGGGGCTACATCGACGCGCGCGACGGAGCCCAGGCCATCCGCCGAGCACTCGAGTGGAACACGACAGGGTTCGACCGGTTCATCATCGCGAACGCCGACACCGTCATGTCCCGGCCGAACGCCGAGCTCGTCGCAGAGGTGTTCCCGGGCGTGCCGATCAAGGGTGAGCTCGGAGTGAACGACACCCTGCTCTCGATCGCGAAGGCTCGCCGAGTGCTCGGGTACGAACCCGAGCACTCGTGGCGCGACCAGGTGTAGCGGCGCCGTCGTAGCGGCCGCTAGTGGGCGAGTGAGATGCCCTGCGTCGCCGGTGCGCCGCTGTAGATTCCGTCGACCACGTCGGCGAAGTCGGTCATGATGACGTTGCGCTTGATGCTGAGCTTCGGCGTCAGGTGACCGCTGGCCTCGGTGAGGTCGGTGGGCAGGATGACGAACTTGCGGATCGACTCCGCACGCGACACGTGGGTGTTGGCGTTGTCGACCGCCCGCTGGATCTCGGCGTTGACCGCCGGGTTCACCGATGCCTCGGCCAGCGTCATCTCCTTGTTCTCCCCATTGTTGGCGAGCCAGGTCGGCAGCATCTCGGTGTCGAGGGTGACGAGTGCGGCGATGAACGGTTTCTGGTCACCGACCACGACCACCTGGCTGACGAGCGGGTTCGCCCGGATGGGGTCTTCGAGCGCCGCGGGGGAGACGTTCTTGCCTCCGGCGGTGACGATGATCTCCTTCTTGCGACCGGTGATCGTCAAGAAGCCGTCGTCGTCGAAGCTGCCCAGGTCGCCGGTGCGGAACCAGCCGTCGTCGAACGCGGCGGCGGTCGCCTCCGGGTTCTTCCAGTACTCCTTGAAGACGTTGATGCCCTTGACTTCGATCTCGTTGTCGTCGGCGAGCCGGAGTGAGACGCCGGGGAGCGCGGGGCCGACCGTGCCGATCTTGAACTTGTCGGGCAGGTTCACGGTGGCGGGCGCGGTGGTCTCGGTGAGCCCGTATCCCTCGAGGATCTTGATGCCGAGGCTGTGGAAGAAGTGCCCGAGGTGCGAGCCGAGCGGGGCCGAGCCCGAGACGGCGTACTTGATGCGTCCGCCCATCGCGGCGCGCAGCTTGCTGAACACCAGTCGGTCGAACACGGCGAACTTCAGTCGCAGGCCGAACGGCACCGAACCGGCCTCGACGGCCTTCGAGTACTCGACGGCCGTCTCGGCTGCCTTGCGGAAGATCTTGCCCTTGCCGCCGGCCTCCGCCTTCTGCTCCGCCGAGTTGTAGACCTTCTCGAACACGCGCGGAACGGCGAGCAGGAACGTCGGTTTGAAGCTCGCGAGCGCCGGCAGCAGCTGCTTCGTGTCCGCCTGGTGGCCGACCTTGACGCCGCCGGTGACGCACAGCACGGCGATGAAGCGCGCGAATATATGGGCGGTGGTGATGAAGAGGAGGGTGGATGCGCCGCCCGGCTGCTGCACGACCTCGCTGAGGGCGTCGGCCGAGTTGCGTGAGAGCTCCACGAAGTTCGCGTGGGTCAGCACGCATCCCTTGGGCTTGCCGGTCGAGCCGGAGGTGTAGATGAGCGTGCCGATGTCGTCGGCGTTCGCCAGGTTGCGGCGACGCTCGATCTCCTCGTCGGGAACGCCGGCGCCCGCTGCCACGAGCTTGTCCAGATCGCCGAGGTGGAGCTGCCAGACGTCGGCGATGAGCGGGAGGTCTGCGTGCACCTCGTCGAAACGGGCGAACATCTCGGGCGTCTCGAGGATGATGGCGACGGCCTCGGAGTCGGTCATGTTCCACTGCACCTGGTGCGGCGACGACGTCTCATAAACGGGAACGAGAACGGCCCCGGCGAACCAGGTCGCGAAGTCGATGAGCGTCCACTCGTAGCGTGTCTTGCACATCAGGCCGATCTTGTCGCCCGGCTGGATCCCGGCGGCGACGAGGCCCTTCGCGAGCGCGATCACCTGGCGGTGGAACTCGGCGGCGGAGATGTCGCGCCAGCCGGCGCCCTCCGGCACGGCGAACAGGGGCGCATCGGGCGTCGCGGCGACGCGGGCGACCAGGAGATCGGTGGCGTTCGCCGTCGGATCGGCGGTGACGAGCGGCGGTGTGTCGAACTGTTTCACGGTAACTCCCTCGGTACCGGTAGGGCGGGTCAGACCCCAGAATGGCCTTCGCCGAACTGGGTAACTACACTCTAGATGGTGCGGATGTGAGTCCTCTGCCCGCGTCGACTCCACCGTCACTCCCACAAACTTCTGAGAAAGGCTGCTGCCTGTGCACGCGATCGGTATCGACATCGGCGGAACCAAGATCGCGGGGGCGGTCGTCGACGAATTCGGCGTCATCGTGCGCGAAGATCGCGTTCCGACGGAGGCGACCGAGCCGATCGAGATCGAGAACGCCGTCGTCGCGATGATCGAGCGTCTGGCCGACGGACCGGAGGTGATCGCCGGGGCCGGCGTCGCCGCAGCAGGGTTCTTCGACGCAGCACAGTCGACCGTGTACTACTCGCCCAACATCGCCTGGCGTCACGAACCGCTGCGCGAGAAGCTCGAGAAGCGCGTCGATCTTCCGATCATCATCGAGAACGACGCCAACGCCGCGGGCTGGGCCGAGTTCCGCTACGGCGCCGGGCGCCTCGTGAGCGACATGGTCATCCTCACCATCGGAACAGGTGTCGGCGGCGCCATCGTCAGCAACGACCGCCTCTTCCGCGGTGGTTTCGGCGCGGGCGCCGAGCTCGGCCACATGCGGGTCGTGCCGGGCGGACTGCCCTGCGGATGCGGTGCCCACGGCTGCATCGAGCAGTACGGCTCCGGCCGTGCCTTGCAGCGGATGGCCAACGAGCTCGCCGACGCCGGCGGCATCGGGCAGTCGCTCGCCGACGTACGCGCGCGCACCGGCTCGCTGACCGGGGCAGACATCAGCGACCTCATCGTGGCGGGTGACGCCGGGGCGCTGGCCGCCCTCCGCCAGCTCGGCGACTGGCTCGGCCAGGCCTGCGCGAGCCTCGGCGCCATCCTCGACCCGCAGGTGTTCGTGTTCGGCGGCGGAGTGGCCCAGGCGGGCGAGCAGTTGCTGGAGCCCATCCGTCTGGCGTACTTCGAGAACCTTCCCGCGCGGGGCTTCCACCCGGAGCCCGAGTTCAAGATCGCCGAACTCGTCAACGACGCGGGAGCGGTGGGCGCCGCCGACCTCGCCCGCCTGCACGCGACAGGGCGTTAGGCTGAGCCGGTGTTCTATTGGCTGATGAAGCACCTCGTCGCAGGTCCCCTGCTCAAGAGCATCTTCCGGCCGTGGGTCATCGGTCTCGAGAACGTGCCGGCCAACGGCGCCGTCATCCTCGCCAGCAACCACCTGTCGTTCATCGACTCGGTCTTCCTGCCGCTCGTGGTCGACAGGCACGTGTCCTTCCTGGCCAAGAGCGACTACTTCACGCGGAAGGGCTTCAAGGGCTGGGCGACCAAGTCGTTCATGCGGGCGACGGGCCAGATCCCGATCGACCGTTCCGGGGGCAAGGCGTCGGAGGACTCGCTCAACACGGGCCTCGCGGTGCTGGCACGCGGCGAGATCCTCGGCATCTACCCGGAGGGCACGCGCAGCCCCGACGGCAAGCTCTACCGCGGCCGCACGGGCGTCGCACGGATGATCCTGGAGGGCGAGGTGCCCGTCGTGCCTGTCGCGATGGTCGACACCGAGAAGATCATGCCCATCGGAACCCGGCTGCCCAAGGTCGGCCGCATCGGCATCGTCATCGGCGAGCCCCTCGACTTCAGCCGCTTCCGCGGCATGGAGGGCGACCGCTTCATCCTCCGCTCCGTCACCGACGAGATCATGTACTCGCTGCACGCGCTCGGCGAGCAGGAATACGACGACGTGTACGCCAGCAGTGTGAAAGAGAAGCGCACTTCGCTTTCACGGTAGGCTCAGATATCCGGCTCGCGCCACCTCGGCCGCCGGGTGACCCCACCGGCGTGCGATGAAGATCGATGCGCCCTGAACTGAGCGGAAGTCCTGTGCTAGACACCACTGATCCCGTCGTGAAGGCTGACGAGTCTGTGATTGCAGGGCTGGACTATTGGCGCACCCTCGAGGTGAAGCAGCAGCCGCAGTGGCCGGATGCCGACGCCGCCGCGGCCGCGTCCGCCGAGATCGCCACGCTGCCTCCCCTCGTGTTCGCGGGTGAGGTCGACCAGTTGCGCGAGCGCCTGGCCCGCGCCGCGGACGGCAAGGCCTTCCTCCTCCAGGGCGGCGACTGCGCCGAGACGTTCGCCGGCGCCACCGCCGACCAGATCCGCAACCGGGTCAAGACCGTGCTGCAGATGGCCGTGGTGCTCACCTACGGTGCGTCCATGCCCGTCATCAAGATGGGGCGCATGGCCGGCCAGTTCGCCAAGCCGCGCTCCAGCGACACGGAGACCCGTGGGGGAGTGACGCTGCCCGCCTACCGCGGCGACATCGTCAACGGCTACGACTTCACCCCCGAATCCCGTCAGGCCGACCCGCGCCGCCTGGTGCAGGGGTACCACACCGCGGCCTCGACGCTGAACCTCATCCGCGCGTTCACGCAGGGTGGCTTCGCCGATCTGCGACAGGTGCACAGCTGGAATCGCGGCTTCGCCGCGAACCCGGCCAACCAGCGCTACGAAGGTCTCGCGCGTGAGATCGACAGGGCCATCAAGTTCATGGAGGCGGCGGGAGCCGATTTCGACGAGCTGAAGCGTGTGGAGTTCTACTCCAGCCACGAGGGCTTGCTCATGGACTACGAGCGCCCGATGACGCGCATCGACTCGCGCACCGGAACGCCGTACGACACGTCGGCGCACTTCGTGTGGATCGGGGAGCGCACCCGCGACCTCGACGGCGCCCACGTCGACTTCCTCTCCCGCGTCCGCAACCCGATCGGCGTCAAGCTCGGTCCGACGACGACGCCCGAGACGATGCTGCAGCTGGTGGACAAGCTCGACCCGAATCGCGAGCCGGGTCGTCTCACCTTCATCACGCGCATGGGAGCGGGCAAGGTGCGGGATGCGCTTCCGCCGCTGCTCGAGGCCATCAAAGCCAGCGACGCGAAGCCGCTCTGGGTCACCGACCCGATGCACGGCAACGGGCTCACCACCCCGACCGGCTACAAGACCCGTCGGTTCGACGACGTCGTCGACGAGGTCAAGGGCTTCTTCGAGGCGCACCGCGCCGCGGGCACGCACCCGGGCGGCATCCACATCGAGCTCACCGGCGACGACGTCACAGAGTGCCTCGGCGGCTCCGAGCACATCGACGAGGCCACCCTGGCCACCCGCTACGAGTCGCTCTGCGACCCGCGCCTCAACCACATGCAGTCGCTCGAACTCGCTTTCCTGGTGGCCGAGGAGCTCGGCTCGCGCTGAGCGGTCGACTTCGCCGGGTCAGAACCCGGCGAAGTTGATCGTGATCGTTGAGCCCTTGGGCTGCTCGGTGCCGGGGTCGGGGCTCACCTTGGAGACCACGAAGGCGGAGGGCGCGACGTCGGCGATCGCGCTGTACTTGAGGTCGAAGCCGGCGTCTTTCAGCGCCTTCTTCGCCACATCCCACGACTTGCCGACAACGTCGGGCACTGCGACGGGCGCCGGCCCCTTCGAGGTCTCGAGCAGGAGGGTGTCGCCCGGCTTGACCGGCGCGTCGCTCTGCGGCTGGGCCGAGATCACGAGGCCCTTCTCGACCGTGTCGCTGTAGCTCTCCGGCCCCGCCGCGTAGAGCAGGTGCACCTTGGTGAGAGCCGCCTGGGCGTCTTCGACCGACATGCCGGCGACCGACGGAACAGACCCGACGGAGACGAGCAGGTTGATCTTGGTGCCCTCGAACGAGTCGCCGCCGGCGGACAGATCTTTGCCGTTCGGGTCGGCTGCTGAGAGCACGACGTCGGCGGGGACCTTCGCGTCGAACTGCTGATCGACGGCGCCGACGGTGCCACCGGCCTTCGTGATGGCGGCCTTCGCGTCGTCGACCGACGTGCCGGCCAGGGCCGGGAGCGTGATCGGTTTCGGGCCTTGCGAGACACGGATCGTGACGGTGCTTCCCCGGTGCGCCGATCCACCGGAGGCGGGGTCGGTGCTGGAGACGAGCCCGGCGCCGACGGTCGTGCTGTATTCCTGAGCCTGCTTGGACTCCAGGCCGAGTTGCTTGAGGGTCTGCGCGGCCTCGGCGGGGGCCTTGCCAGCGAGGTTCGGGATCTGCACCGTCGAGCCGGGGCCGGAACCGAAGTACCAGCCCGTGCCGCCGGCGACACCGGCGAGCAGGATGATGAGAGCGAACAGCCACCAGCCCTTGCCGCGCCGTCGATTGGCTGTCGCCGTCAGCGTGGCGACGCTGTCGGGCGCGCTCGACGCCACCTGCTGGCGGATGGCCGGGTTGATGATCTGGGTGTCGCCGTCGTCGATGCCGGGGCCGAAGGCAGGCGGAAGCACCATGGTCGACTGCAGAGCGGTGGAGTCGCCCCGGATGGCCTTCTCGGCTTCGATGAGACGGTCGAGCATCTCCCGGGCGTCGCGCGGCCGCTGGTCGGGGTCTTTCGCCGTCGCCCAGAGAACGAGGTCGTCGAGCTCGCGGGGGACCGACGGGTTCTTCGCGCTGGGGGCGGGAACCGTGTCGTTCGCGTGCTGGTACGCGATCTGCATCGGCTGTTCGCCCTTGAACGGCTGCTCGCCGGTGAGCATCTCGTACATCATGATGCCGAGCGCGTAGATGTCGCTGCGAGCATCCGCGATGCCGCGCGTCACGAGCTCGGGGGAGAGGTAGGCGATCGTGCCGAGCAGCGCCTGACCGGTGGCCGTGTTGGCGCTCGCGGCGCGCGCGAGGCCGAAGTCGCCGATCTTGATGCGGCCGTCGTCGGCCAGCAGCACGTTCTCGGGCTTGAGGTCGCGGTGCACGATGCCGGCCTTGTGCGCGGCGGCGAGGCCGCTCAGCACGGCTTCCATGATGTCGATCGTCTGCTCGGGCGTCAGCTTGCCGTAGTCCTTGAGCAGGTCTCGCAGAGTGATGCCCGGCAGGTACTCCATGACCATGTAGGCCATGTCGGAGTCTTGGCCCTGATCGAAGACGTTGACGACGTTCGGATGCGCCAGCCGCGCCGCCGAGCGCGCCTCTTGCACGAAGCGGCTCTTGAAGGTGCTGTCGTCGGCGAGATGGCCGTGCATGACCTTGATGGCGACGCGCCGCTCGAGACGCAGGTCGGTGGCGAGATAGACCGTCGCCATGCCGCCACGGGCAATCCTCGAGCGCACCTGATAGCGGCCGTCGATAAGACGTCCGATCATGGGGTCGGTCTGGCTCGTGGTCACGTATCGAGTTTAGAGAGAGGGACCTGCCGGAACCCTGCAAAACACCGTGAAGGCGTCGGCTGTGATCGGCTTGTGATCATCCGCGGGGCTTCAGCCGACCTGAGCGAGCCAGCTGCGAGCCGAGACTTCCCATTTCGCGTATGCGTTCGGGAAAGCGGAGATCTGCACCGCCTGCGCCGCCTGCGTGACGGTCATCGAGTGCCAGCCGGGGATGTCGAGGAGCCCGCGGGTGCGACCCTTGTTCGGGTTGTTCGCACCACCGAAGAAGGCGCGCGTCGCGTAGGCGGGGTCGAGCACCTGGGCGGGTGTTCCCCATCCCGTGCTCGGACGCTGCTGGAACAGACCGAGCGAGTCGCGATCGCCGTACTGCACGTTGCGCAACCCCGACTCCTGGGCGGCAGCGGCGAGGGCGATGACGATTCCGTCGTCGTCGACGCCCTCCTGCCGGCCGATCTGCACGATAAGCGCGGCGTTCGCGCGCATCTCGGCGGTCAAGGCGACCGGCGCCGAAGACGTCGGCGCAGGAGCTGGAGCAGGAGCGGGAGCCGGCGCGGGAGCCGGTGCAACCGGCGCCGCAGGCGTCGTGGACGCTGCCGTGGCCATGCCCGGAATCGTCACGAGCTGACCGGGGAAGATGAGGCTCGATCCACTCAGCCCGTTGGCGCTGAGCACGGATGCCGTCGCGACGCCGAACTTGGCGGCGATCCCACTGATCGTGTCGCCGGAGACGACCTTGTACTTGGTCACGGAGGGGGCGGGCGCGGGAGCCGGAGCGCTCGGAGCCGGCGCCGACGAGCTCGCTCCGGTCAGCGCGAGAACCTGGCCCGGAAAGATCAGGCTCTTCCAGCTGAGCCCGTTGAGGGCGAGGATGCTCGCGGTCGAGAGCCCGAATCGGCCGGCGATGCCCGAGACGGTGTCGCCCGACTGCACCTTGTACGACGCCGGCGCTGCGGCGGTGACAGTTCTTGCGACAGAGGTGGTCTGCGCGGTGGAGGCTGCACTCTTCGAGAGAGCGACATGCGTCGAGCCCAGTGAGTCGGGGACGGTCTCCTTCGACCGCTCCGCGTCGTCACGGTTCGTGGCGGCCTGCGCCGGCGTGACCAGGTTCAAGGTGATGGCGAGCGAGCTCGCGATGGCGATGGGAACGGTAGCGAACACCGACCTGCCCGACCGACGTGGGCGCTCGACCGAGCCTTCGATGGAGCGGTCCTCGGTTTCGAGCAGCGACATGCGTCCCACCTCCTGCTTGTTGCGAACCTCCACGCTGACACACAATGCATAAGGAGTCAACCAGTGTGACTGGTGTGACTCTGGTTAACATGATCGTAACAAAGCGTGTGGCTCCCGAAGGGCTCCGGGCCGTGGCAGGCTTGTGGTGTGACTGAGCAAGCCCCAGCCCGCGAGTGGCTGACCATTCCCGACCTCGTCGACACCCTCGGACTGGGCGTGAGCCGGGTGCGGCGACTGATCGAAGACAAACATCTCGCCGCCAAGCGCGTCGACGGCGTCCTCAAGGTCCCCGCCGACTTCATCCGCGACGGCGAGCCCGTCGGCGAGTTGCGCGGCACCCTGATCGTGCTCGGCGATGCCGGGTTCGACGAGGACGAGGCCGTCGACTGGCTCATCGAGGTGGAGGAGACCCTCGGCGCCGCTCCCATCGACGCACTGCGTGCCGGCCGAAAGGCGGAGGTGCGCCGGGTGGCTCAAGCCCTGGCCTGAGCCGTGTCGTGATCAGTAGGCCCGTTTGGTGACCGTGCCGGCAAGCTCCCGCAGCTGAGCTCGGGCCTGCGCTCCGAGCGGAGCGGTCTCGATCGCCGCAACCGCGCGGCGAACGTTCTCGGCGATCATCGCCTCGACCTTGTCGACCGCCCCGCTGTCGCGGATGGTCATCTGCAGCGTCTCGATCTGCTGGGGGGTGAGGTCGGGATCGCCCAGGAGTTCGTCCATGGCGGCGCGCGCTCCGCCGGGAAGGGCGTCGCGGGTGAAGGCGATGAGCACGGTGCGCTTTCCCTCGCGCAGGTCGTCCCCACTCGGCTTGCCGGTGATCTCGGCATCTCCGAAGACGCCGAGGAGGTCGTCCCGCAGCTGGTACGCGATGCCGAGCGGCAGGCCGAACGCACGAAGGGCATCCAGTTGCCCGATGGTGGCTCCCGCGAGACTGGCACCGATCAAGAGGGGCGCCTCGATGCTGTACTTGGCCGACTTGTAGACGATGACGCGCTCGGCGCGCTGAAGCTGCGCCGACTCGGGCTGTGCGTTCCAGCCGATCTCCTCGAAGATGTCGAGGTACTGGCCGGCGGTCACCTCCAGTCGCATCCGGTTGAACTCCGCCCGCGCCGCCCGACGCGCGGGAGCGCTGACGAGTTCGCTCAAACCTTCGTCGAACAGCTCGTCGCTCAGGATGAGCAGGAGGTCGCCCAGCAGTGTGGCCGCGCCGGCACCGAAGTCGGCGGCCGATCCGCGCCAGCTGTTCTCCTCGTGCAGAGCGGCGAAGCGACGATGGGCGGACGGGGCTCCTCGGCGCGTGTCGGAGTTGTCGATGATGTCGTCGTGCACCAGGGCGGCGGCGTGGAAGACCTCGAGCGCGCTCGCGACGGAGACCACCGCATCCAGGGGGCCACCGGCGCCGACGGTCGCCGAATCATCCTCCGAGCCGGTCGAGCGCACCGCCTGCCAGCCCCAGAAACAGAAAAGCGCTCGGAATCTCTTGCCGCCGCTGAGAAAATCCCGGGAGAAAGCCTCGATCGGCGAGAGTTCGTCTGCTATCGAGACGAGAATGGATGCACGCGCATCGAGGAACCCATCGATTCTGGTCTGGATCAGGTCGACGAACCGAATGCTTTCTGACACACGCCTAGCCTAGCCACCACGGCCGGGCTACAATCAGCTTCATAACGCCATGAACCCGGGAAAGAGGGGGAAACGGATGCCGCTTTCAGAACACGAGCAGCGCCTCCTCGAAGAGATGGAGCGCAGCCTCTATCAAAACGATGCAGATTTCGTGGCGACGGTGGGTGCCAGACGGGGCAGACCCGCGTACCGCTCCATCGTGCTGGGCATCCTCGTCGCGGTCGTCGGCGTCGGTGTGCTCATCGCCGGAGTCACTTTCCAGATCCCCGTCGTGGGCATCCTCGGCTTCGTCGTCATGTTCGGCGGCGTTCTGATCGCCATCGCGCCGGGCAAGCGTTCCATCGGCGCCGGGCCGTCGGCGGCGAATCCGGCCGCCGGATCAGCCAAGCCGACCAAGGCTTCGCAAGAGGGCTTCATGAACAAACTCAACGACAGGTGGGACAAGCGTCAGGACGGGCAGGGCTAGCCCCTCCCTTTCGCTCCACCGGAGCGGACACCAGGGTCGATCCTCAGGATCGGCCCTTTTTTGTACCCTCGTGCGTGGGCAAGCGCTCCAATTTCCTCCACCAGGGTTTCCCTTGATTTTCCGCGCCCTTTTGACCCCTAATCGGGTCAACTTGGCAGAATGCCGTGTGTTTGTGGATGGTTGTGGAGTAAAGTGGAGTCACACCGCAACCTTGGCCGGAAGAGTGGGGGGAGTCACCGATGTTTCTCGGTACCTATGCCCCCAAGCTCGACGAGAAGGGCCGCATCATCCTGCCGGCCAAGTTTCGGGACGAACTCGCCTCCGGCATCGTGCTCACCCGCGGTCAAGAGCACTGCGTGTACGTCTTCAGTCAGCGTGAGTTCGAATCGCTGCACGAGAAGATCCGGCAGGCGCCGGTGACGAGCAAGCAGGCACGCGACTATCTGCGGGTCTTCCTCTCGGGCGCGAGCGCGGAGGTCCCCGACAAGCAGAACCGTCTGACGGTTCCGCAGACGCTGCGGTCGTACGCAGGACTCGAGCGCGACCTCGTCGTGATCGGCGCGGGAAGCCGCGCCGAGATCTGGGACGCACAGGCCTGGGAGACCTACCTGGCCGAACAGGAAGCAACATTCGCCAACACCACCGAGGAGGTGATTCCGGGACTCTTCTAGCACCTGACGCCCGACTCCCAGCCATTCGCCGCCCTGACACACTTCCCCGGTGCCAGGTCGGAATGGATGGGGATCAGGTTTCAGGAGCCCGACCCCGTCACACCATGACCGACGACGACACGACTCCGCAGATCCACACCCCGGTGCTCCTCGAGCGCTGCATCGAGCTGCTCGGCCCCGCGCTGCAGCAGCCCGGCTCGGTGTTCGTCGACGCGACCCTCGGCATGGGCGGCCACTCGGCCGGGATCCTCGAGCGGTTTCCGGATGTCACGCTCATCGGCCTCGACCGCGATCAGGACGCGCTGGCCATCGCCGGTGAGCGTCTCGCCCGGTTCGGCGATCGGGTTCACCTGGTGCACACGGTCTACGACGGCATCCTCGACGCGGTGCGCGGGCTCGGTTACGACGAGGTGCAGGGCATCCTGTTCGATCTCGGCGTCTCGTCGCTTCAGCTGGACAGGGTCGAGCGCGGGTTCTCCTACTCGAAAGACGCGCCGCTCGACATGCGCATGGACGCGACCAGCGATCTCACGGCGGCCGTGATCCTGGCGGAGTACAGCGAGGCCGACCTGCGGAAGATCTTCCGCGACTACGGCGAGGAGAAGCTCGCAGCGCGCTATGCGCAGAAGATCGTGGAGGCCCGCCAGACACGTCCCTTCGTGCGCTCGGCGGAATTGGTCGACGTGATCACCCGCGCCACCCCGGTGGCCGTGCAGCGACAGGGGCACCCGGCGAAACGTGTCTTCCAGGCTCTCCGCATCGAGGTCAACCAAGAGCTGTCGGTGCTCGAGCGGGCGATCCCCGCGGCCATCGACGCGCTGGCCATCGGCGGGCGACTCGTCGTCGAGGCGTACCAGTCGCTCGAAGACAGGATCGTGAAACGCGAGCTGCAGACGCGCTCGGTCTCGAGCGCACCCGCCGGCCTGCCGGTGGAGCTTCCCGAGCACCGGCCGGAACTGAAACTCCTCATCCGTGGTGCCGAACTGGCGAACGACGACGAGAAGGCGGCGAACCCCCGAGCGACCCCGGTGCGACTGCGGGCCGCTGAACGAGTGAGGAGGGCGTCGTGAGCGGCACTGTGGCGCAGAAGCGTCCTGCGGTCGAGTGGATGGGCCGCCCGGCGACCCGCCCGATCGAGGATGAGCGCCCCCATCACCTCGAAGTCGTACCCACTCGCACGCAGCGGCGGGCCAGGCCTCGGGCCGCGTACGCGATCGTGGCGATCAGTGTGCTTCTGGGCATCGTCATCGCCCAGCTTCTGCTGAGCATCTCGGTGTCGCAGGGCGCCTATCAGCTGAGCTCACTGCAAGCGAAGCAGACGCAGCTGCAGCGCTCGTACCAGGCGGCGTCGGAAGACCTCAACCGTCTCACCTCGCCGCAGAACCTCGCCGCGAACGCGAACGCGCTCGGGATGGTGAGCAACAGCAACCCGGCGTACCTCCGCCTGTCGGACGGCGCGGTGCTCGGCGCCGCGCTCCCGGCCGATGGATCGGCCGGTACGGTCACCGGCGGACAGGGAAATCTCGTCCCCAACTCGCTGCTGGCCGGGGTTCCCCTGGTCACCGCGCCGAAAGCCGCGACCACCGGAACGGCGACGAAGCCGCCGGCGACGAACAAGCCCGCATCGGATGCGCAAACTGGGAATTCTGCAAGCACGGGCGCGGCCGACGGGGTGACGCCGAAGTCGTCCGTACCTTTGGACGGAGCGCTGCCGACACCGGTGACGCACTGACGACGGAACGAGCTCTCACGTGAACATGCGTAAGACGATGCGCCGGCGAACCGCTGTGACGGCGGTGGCCGTTGCGGCCACGGTGTGCATCCTGGGCGCCAGGCTGGTCGACATCCAGGTGGTGCGGGCGGACGAGCTCCAGAAGGCGTCGGTCGACGCGAAAGAGGTCGAGCAGACCCTGCTCGGAGCCCGCGGCAGCATCGTCGACGACAACGGAACCGTGCTCGCCGACACGATCTACCGCTACACGGCGGCGCTGTCTCCCTCCGACGCGATCGGCGTCGGAGCCGACGGGCGTGCCGCGATGGTCAAGGCTGCAGCGAAGATCGGCGCGATCACCGGCCAGGGCGGCGACGCGATCGTCGCGATCATCGACAAGGCGCTGAAAGAGAATCCGAAGTCCAAGTACGCCCTCGTCAAGAAGGGCATGGACGTCGGGATGTTCGACAAGCTCGACAAGCTCCCTTACGGCTGGCTGACGTTCGAGAAGGTGCCGGCGCGAACGTATCCGAACGGCGCCGTGGCGGGGAGCCTGCTCGGCTATCTCTCGGGCGCGGGTTCCGCGCAGGCCGGGATCGAGTCGAGCGAGAACGGGTGCCTCGCCGGCGAGAACGGCGTGCAGACCTATCAGCGGGGCGCAGACGGTGTCGCTATCCCGGGGAGCACCGTGGTGCAGAAGGAGCCGAAGGACGGCGGCACCCTCAAGCTCACGATCGACCGCGATCTCCAGTGGTTCACCGAGCAGACGCTCGCCCAGCAGGTCTCCGCGGTGGGCGCGAAGTTCGGTTTCGTGACGGTGGCGGAAGCCAAGACGGGCAAGATCAAGGCGATCGCCCAGTGGCCGGCGGCCGACCCCAACGACCTCGACGCGACAGACCCGACGTACTGGTCTCTGCTGCCGTTCAGCACGCCGTACGAGCCCGGTTCGACGTTCAAGGCGCTGACCGCGAGCATGCTGATCGACCAGAACAAGGCCAATCCGACCTCGCAGGTGCTCGCTCCGTACCGGTTCCAGTCCGGCCAAGGGGCCGACCTGCACGACTCGGGATTCCACGAGCCCGAGCGCCTCACCCTCACCGGCGTGCTCATGAACTCGTCGAACACCGGCATGTCGATCCTCGGCAGCGCCCTGTCGAACCAGACGCGGTACGACTATCTGCAGAAATTCGGGATCGGCGAAGACACGGGTCTCCCGTATCCGGGGCAGTCCTCCGGCATCCTGAACCCGGTCTCCGACTGGGACGACCAGACGAAGTACGCGACCATGTTCGGCCAGGGCGTCTCGACCACCCAGGTGCAGATGGTGAGCGCCTATCAAGCACTGGCCAACAACGGGGTGCGCGTTCCGCTCACGCTGGTCGAAGGCTGCAAACAGACCGACGGCACCGTGACAGACGTGCCCAAGCCCAAATCGACCCAGGTGGTCTCCGCGAACGCGGCCAACACGACGCTCGGCATGATGGAGTCGGTCGTGACCGATGGCGAGCTGGCGGGCAAGCTGGAGATACCCGGATACCGCATCGCCGCGAAGACCGGAACGGCCCAGCAGCCCGACGGCAAGGGCGGCTACCTTCCGTCGTACTACGTCTCGGTGATGGGTGTCGCGCCGGTCGACGATCCGCAGTACGTCATTTCGGTCAACCTCGGATACCCGACTACGCTTACTTCGTCGGCAGCCGCCGCTCCGCTGTTCCACACGATCATGAGTCAGGTGCTGAAGACCTTCCGGGTGAAGCCTTCCACGACCAGCCCGGCCGACTACCCGCCGTACTACTGAAAGTGAGCCCCGTGACAGGACCGGCGCCCTCTTCTCTGCGCCCCGAGCATCCCGTCGCCCGTCCGCTCGCACAGCTGGTGGCGGAGTTCGGGTTGGCTTCTCGAGGCGACCTCGACGCCGTCGAGCTGACCGGCGTCGCCCTGGCGACGACCGCGATCGAGCCCGGCGACCTCTACGTCGGGGTGCCCGGCCGCAACGCGCACGGCGCGAGCTTCGCGGCGAAGGCGGCCGAGAACGGAGCCGTCGCGATCCTCACCGACGAGGAGGGCGCCGACCTCGCGGTCGACTCCGGCCTGCCGATCGTGGTGACCCAGGATGCCCGCGCTGCCCTCGGCGCCGTCGCGGCCTGGATCTACCGCACCGACGAGAACTCGGCGACCCTGTTCGGGGTCACCGGCACCAACGGCAAGACCAGCGTCGTCTATCTGCTGAACGCGATCCTCGGCCAGCTGGGCGTCGTCTCCGGGCTCAGCTCCACCGCCGAGCGCCGGATCGGCGACACGGCCATCACGAGCAAGCTCACGACACCCGAGGCGAGCGAACTGCACGCTCTGCTCGCCCGGATGCGCGAGGAGGCGGTGCGCGCGGTCGCCATCGAGGTCTCGGCGCAGGCGCTCAGCCGTCACCGGGTCGACGGCATCGTGTTCGACGTCGTGGGTTTCACGAACCTCAGCCACGACCACCTCGACGACTACGCAGCGATGGACGACTACTTCGCGGCGAAGCTCGAGCTCTTCCAGCCCGACCGCGCCCGCCGCGGCGTGGTGACGGTCGACTCCGACTGGGGCCGTTCCCTGGTCGAGCAGTCCCGCATCCCGATCGCCACGCTCTCCACGTCGGCCAGCGCAGACGCGGAGTGGGTCATGACGGTCACCGAGGAGACCGTCGACCACACGGCGTTCGTGCTGGAGGGGCCCGACGGCCGCAACCTGGCGACGCGTGTGCCGTTGCTCGGCGCGTACATGGCGGCCAATGCGGCGCTGGCGATCGTGATGCTCGTGGAGTCGGGTTACGACCTCGACGCGATCGGCGCGGCTTTGGAGCGCGACGGCGGCATCGACGCGTTCATCCCCGGTCGCGCGGAACGTATCTCGGGCGACGAAGGCCCGGTGGTGTTCATCGACTACGGCCACAGCCCCGACGCCTTCCTCTCGACCCTCGGCGCGCTCCGCAAGGTCTCCGACGGCAAGATCGTGATGGTGTTCGGCGCCGACGGCGACCGCGACACGACGAAGCGCACCGACATGGGTGCGATCGCGGCGCGTGGCTCGGATGCGGTCGTGATCACCGACTTCCACCCGCGCTGGGAAGACCCCGCGGCCATCCGCGCGACACTGCTCGACGGTGCGCGCGGCGCTGTCCCCGACATCGAGCTCTACGAGATCGCCGACCCGCGTGCGGCGTTCCGCAAGGCGCTGTCGCTGGCGGGCGAGGGCGACATCGTGCTCTACGCCGGCCCCGGTCACGAGGACTATCAAGAGGTGGCGGGCGAGCGCATCCCCTACTCCGCGCGCGAAGACGCGAAGCTCGCGCTGCGAGAGGCGGGGTGGCTCTGATGATCGCGATGACCCTGGCCGAGATCGCCGCGGCGACCGGAGGAGAGGTGCTGCTCGACGGCACCGACGCGACCATCGAGACGGTGGTCGACGGACTGTCGACGACCGATTCCCGGGAGGTCGTGCCCGGAACCATCTTCTTCGCCAAACCGGGTGAGGTGACCGACGGCCACCTCTTCGTTCCGCAGGCCGTCGCAGCCGGAGCGGATCTCGTGGTCGTCGATCACCCGCTGGAGAGTGCCGATTGGGAGCGGGTCGTTCCGCAGCTGGTGGTCGCTGACACGGTGGTGGCACTCGGCGACCTGGCGACGGAGGTCGTGGCCCGCGTTCGCTCTGCCGGTGACCTGCAGGTCGTCGGCGTGACGGGCTCGAACGGCAAGACGACGACGAAGAACCTCCTGCGAGCGATCCTGGAGAACGTCGGGCCGACGATCGCGCCCCGCGCCTCGTTCAACAACGAGGTCGGCGCCCCGGTCACGATGCTTCAGGTCACCGAAGAGACCCGGTTCCTCGTTGCGGAGATGGGCGCCAGCGGCATCGGCGAGATCGCTCGGCTGGTGCGGATGGCGCGCCCCGACATCGGCATCGTGCTGAAAGTGGGCCTCGCCCACGCCGGAGAGTTCGGCGGCATCGAGATGACGCTCGCGGCGAAGACCGAGATGGTCTCCGATCTGCTCGACACGGATGTCGCGGTGCTCAACCTCGACGACCCGCGCGTGGCGTCGATGGCGGACAAGACCGTCGCGCGCGTGCTGTGGTTCGGTCTGGACGAGCACGCCGACGTGCGCGCCACCGCAGTGGTGTCGAGCGCTCAGGGAACGAGCTTCGAGCTGCACCTGCCGAACGGCGAGTCGCGGCCTGTGCGGTTCCGCGTGCTCGGCGAGCACCACGTCATGAACGCCCTGGCCGCGGCCGCAGCCGCCCACACGCTCGGCGTCCCCATCGACGACATCGTCGTCGCGTTGCAGACTGTGCAGCGGGCCGAACGTTGGCGGATGGAGGTGATGGGCGGAGCCCGCGGGGTGACGGTCATCAACGACGCGTACAACGCGAGCCCGGATTCGATGTCCGCCGCTCTCAAGACGCTCGCCCAGATCGCCGAACCCGGCGGGCGCACCGTCGCGGTGCTCGGCGAGATGAGCGAGCTCGGCGAGTTCTCCGGCGAGGAGCACGACCGCATCGGTCTGCTCGCCGTCCGTCTGGGCATCGACCAGGTCATCGTCGTCGGCCCCGCCGCGCGCCGCATGCACATCTCGACGATCAACGAGGGGTCGTGGGACGGCGAGTCCCTCTACTTCGACACGCCGGACGCGGCGTACGAGCACCTCGAAACGGCCCTGAAAGCCGGGGACACCGTGCTCGTGAAATCTTCGAACTCGGCCGGCCTCCGCTTTCTGGGTGATCGACTGGGAGAATTGTTCTCGTGAAAGCTCTGCTCACGTCCGGTGTGCTGTCGATGGCGTTCTCGCTCTTTCTGACCCCCGTGTTCATCCGGCTGTTCCGCAAACTGCAGTGGGGGCAGTTCATCCGCGACGACGGACCTCAGAGTCATCACGCCAAGCGCGGAACGGCGACCATGGGCGGCATCATCGTCATCCTGGGTACGCTGTTCGGCTATTTCGTCGCGCTGCTGCTGACCGGTGACGAGACCAGTGTGTCCGCCCTGCTCGTCCTGTTCCTCATGGTCGGGCTCGGAATCGTCGGATTCATCGACGATTTTCTGAAGACCCGCAATGAGCGCAGCCTCGGTCTCACGGGATGGGCCAAGGTCGGCGGCCAGGTGATCGTCGCGACGGTGTGGGCGCTGATCGCGATCCAGTTCCCCAA
Organism: Leifsonia sp. NPDC058292; assembly: GCF_042880955.1. Lineage (NCBI taxonomy): Bacteria > Bacillati > Actinomycetota > Actinomycetes > Micrococcales > Microbacteriaceae > Leifsonia > Leifsonia sp. NPDC058292. The sequence continues at coordinate 26,491 of NZ_JBHVYL010000014.1, read as the reverse complement.
CGGCAACGGGGCGACGGCGGCCTCGATGAGCGTGTCGCTCATCCGCGATCTCCCGATCGACTTCATGTCGATCACGAAGTTCGGTGCGATCGGTGTGATCGTCGGTTACGGCCTGTACCTCATCTGGATCAACTTCATCGTCGCGGCGACGTCGAACGGCGTGAACGTCACCGACGGGCTCGACGGTCTCGCCTCCGGGGCCTCGATCCTCGCCATCGGCGCCTACATCATCATCGGGTTCTGGCAGTCCATCCAGTCGTGCACAAACGCCGGGCTCCTGCCCGAGAACGTGCCGAAGTGCTACGACGTGCGCGATCCGTTCGACCTGGCGATCGTCGCCACGGCGATCGTGGGCGCCGTCGTCGGCTTCCTCTGGTGGAACACCTCGCCCGCGCAGATCTTCCTCGGCGACACCGGCTCGCTCGCCCTCGGTGGAGCGGTCGCCGCGCTCGCCATCCTCAGCCGCACCGAACTGCTGCTCGTGCTCATCGGCGGTCTGTTCGTGATCGAGGCCGGATCGGTCATCGTGCAGCGGGCGTACTTCAAACTCACGCACGGCAAACGTATCTTCTTGATGAGTCCCATCCATCATCACTTCGAGTTGAAGGGATGGGCGGAGGTCACCGTCGTCGTGCGGTTCTGGATCATCGGCGGTCTGCTCGTCGCGGCCGGCGTCGGCAGCTTCTACCTCGAGTGGCTCGCCACGTGAGCGAGCTGACCGATCGGCTCGACGCGCTGACCAGCTGGCATTCGGACTGGCGCGGGCTGCGCGTGGCCGTCTATGGCCTGGGCGTCACCGGATTCTCGGTGGCCGACACGCTCGCCGAGCTCGGCGCAGACGTTCTCGTGGTCACGGCGAAGGCAGACCCCGAGCGGGCGATGCTACTCGAGGTGATCGGTGCCGAGCTGCTGGAGTCGGAGCTCGACAGCCCGCCGGCGCGGCTCGTCGAATTCGACCCCGAGCTCGTGGTCGTCTCGCCCGGGTTCCGTCACGATCATCCCCTGCTCGACTGGGCCGGCGAGCGCGGAGTGCAGATCTGGGGCGACATCGAGCTCGCCTGGCGCCTGCGCGACAAGGTGGGCGAGCCCGCCGACTGGATCGCGGTCACCGGCACCAACGGAAAGACCACGACGGTGCAGCTCACGGCCGCCATGCTGGTCGGCGGCGGCTATCGCGCCGCACCGTGCGGCAACATCGGCATCCCCGTGCTCGACGCCATCCGCGACCCGCAGGGGTTCGACGTGCTCGTCGTCGAGCTGTCGAGCTACCAACTGCACTGGGTCAACCGCAACGCCGGCGGTCAGCTGTCGCCGTACTCGGCCGCCTGCCTGAACATCGCGGACGACCACCTCGACTGGCACGGTTCGGCCGACGCCTATCGCGCCGCCAAGGCGAAGGTCTACGACAACGCGCAGGTCGCGTGCGTCTACAACCGCGCCGACCCGGCGACCGTGGCGATGGTCGAGGAAGCCGAGGTGATCGAGGGCGCCAGAGCCATCGGTTTCGGTCTCGACATTCCCGGCCCGAGCGACTTCGGGATCGTCGACGGCATTCTCTGCGACCGAGCTTTCCTGGAAGACAGGTTCACCAGCGCGATCGAGCTGACCACCATCGACGAGCTGCGGGATGCCGGGCTCGCGGCGCCGCACATCGTCGCCAACATCCTCGCGGCCAGTGCCCTCGCCCGTTCCTACGGCGTCGAGCCCGGCGTGATCCGCGACGTGCTCACCGCTTTTCGTCTCGACCAGCACCGCATCGAGCTGGTGCGCATCGAAGGCGGCGTCAACTGGGTCGACGACTCGAAGGCGACCAACCCGCACGCGGCGGATGCGTCGCTGCGCGCCTACGAGTCCGTCGTCTGGATCGCCGGTGGCCTGCTCAAGGGCGTCGACGTCGACGAGCTGGTCGAACGGCACGCGCCGCGGCTCAGGGCCGTGGTGCTCATCGGGGTCGACCGCGGGGCGCTGCGCTCCGCATTCGAGCGACACGCGCCCGACCTGCCCTGCTACGAGGTCGCCGCCGACGAGACTGATCAGGTCATGCCGACGGCGGTGAGATTGGCCGGCGAGGCCGCTCAGGCGGGGGACACGGTGCTCCTGGCTCCCGCGGCGGCGTCCATGGATCAGTTCGCCGACTACGCGGAACGCGGTCGCCGATTCCAGTCGGCGGTCAACGACTACTTTGGAGGTGAGGCGGATGACGACGAGTCCGCCTCGCACCCAGACGGCGAGTAAGCCGTCGTCGAAGGCCGGCTCGTTCACCTCCCGCATCTCGCTCGGCAGGGCGATGCAGGCCGAGTCCGCCAACTACTTCCTGCTGCTCGGCATCACGCTGTTCATGGTCGTGTTCGGCCTCGTGATGGTGCTGTCGTCGTCGTCGGTCGAATCGCACAACGACACGGACAACTTCTTCACCAGATTCTGGTCTCAGGGCGCATACGCCCTCATCGGGCTGCCGCTGATGTTCATCGTCTCCCGGCTGCCGAGCCGGTTCTGGAAGAGATCGATCTGGGTCTTCCTCGGCCTGGCCTGCTTTCTCCAGCTGCTCGTGCTCGTCACCCCGCTCGGCGTCGAGATCGGCGGCAACCGGAACTGGCTGAAGATCGGCTCGCAGACCGTGCAGCCCTCCGAGGCCATCAAGGTCGCGCTTGTGATCTGGCTCGGAGTGGTGCTCGCCCGAAAGAAAGACCTGCTCGCGCAGTGGAAGCACGTGGCCGTTCCGGTGATCCCGATCGCGGGTGGGGCGATCCTGCTCGTCATCCTCGGCGGTGACCTAGGGACCACGGTCATCATGGCGGCCATCGTGCTCGGGGCGCTCTTCTTCGCCGGTGTCAAGCTGCGTCACCTTGCGGTCGGCACGGCGGTGGTCGGTGTGCTGGCGGTCATCGTCGCCTTCTCGAGTCAGAGCCGCATCGGCCGCATCGCCGCGCTCTTCGGCGGGTCGAGCGCGGCGAACCCCGACGTCAACTGGCAGATCGACAACGGCTTCTACGCTCTCGCCTCCGGCGGGGTGTTCGGCGTCGGCCTCGGCAACTCGCACTCGAAATGGTCGTGGTTGCCCGCCGCCGACACCGACTTCATCTTCGCCATCATCGGCGAGGAACTCGGGCTGATCGGCGCGCTCGTGGTGCTCATCCTCTTCGTGCTGCTGGCTGTCGTCTTCTTGCGCATCATCCACGCGTCGAGCGATCCGTTCGCGCGGGTGACGACCGCCGCGATCATGGTCTGGCTGATCGGTCAGGCGTTCGTCAACATCGCGGTCGTGCTCGGTGTGATCCCGGTGCTCGGCGTCCCGCTCCCGCTGATCTCCGCGGGAGGAACTGCGATGATCAGTTCCATGATCGCTATCGGAATCGTTCTCTCGTTCGCCAGGGAGACGGGCAAGCAGGCTCGGGAAGAAGCCGAGAGCCGCGGCGGTTCGCCGGCATGACCCGCTACCTCCTCGCCGGTGGCGGAACCGCCGGTCATGTGAACCCCTTGCTCGCCGTCGCCGACAGTCTTCGCCGCGACGATCCGTCGGCCGAGGTGCTGGTGCTCGGCACGGCGGAGGGCCTCGAGGCACGACTCGTGCCCGACCGCGGGTATGAGCTGGCGACCATCCCGAAGCTGCCCTTTCCGCGCCGGCCGAACGCGGCTGCTCTGCGATTTCCCCGCGACTACCGCGCGACGACCGGGCGGGTGCGCAACCTCATCCGCGAGCGCGGCATCGAGGTCGTCGTCGGCTTCGGGGGCTATGCGTCGGCGCCGGCGTACTCCGCGGCGCGCAAGGCGGGCATCCCTTACGTGCTGCACGAGGCCAACGCGAGGCCGGGGCTCGCCAATCGCCTCGGGGCCCGGTCGACGCCGTTCGTCGGCGTCGCGTTCGAAGGAACGAAGCTGCCCCACGCCCGCTTCGTCGGCATGCCGCTGCGTGTCGAGATCGAAGAGCTCGACCGCGACGCGTCGCGCGTCGATGCGCTCGAGTTCTTCGGCCTCTCGGATGCGCGCCCGACACTTCTCGTCACCGGCGGCTCGCTGGGCGCCCGGCGCATCAACCTCACGATCGCCGACCGCGCTGCGGAACTCGTGGCGGCGGGATATCAGGTGCTCCACATCCAGGGGGGCAAGGGCGAGCTCACCGACCCGGGCATCGAGCACTATTGCCTCCTCGACTACTGCGACCGCATGGACCTGGCGTTCGCCATCACCGACTTCGCCGTCGCCCGCGCCGGAGCCGCCACCGTCTGCGAGTTCGCCGCCCTCGGAATCCCCGCGGTCTACGTGCCGTTCCCCGTCGGCAACGGGGAGCAGCGCTTCAACGCCGCCGGAGTGGTCGAGGCGGGCGGCGGAATTCTGGTGGACGACGCGGCGTTCCTCCCGTTCTGGATCGACGACGAGCTCATCCCGCTGCTGGTCGATCCCGACCGCGTGGTGACGATGAGCGAGCGTGCCGCCGGTGTCGGGGTGCGCGACGGCTCCGACCGAATGGTGTCGCTCATCCGGTCGGCGCTGCACGGAGCGTAACGTCATGATCGTGGCGTCATACTTGACGGGTGCCTCCGGCAGGCGCCGCCCGACTAGACAACGAAAGCTGTAGAAGTGATCAAACCCGACCTCACCATGACCCTTCCCGACGACCTGGGCGCCGTGCACTTCGTGGGTATCGGCGGCTCGGGCATGAGCGGCATCGCGCGCCTGTTCCTCGAGGCCGGTCACACCGTGACGGGGTCGGATGTGCGGGAATCGTCGAACGTGCTGGCGCTCCGCGAGCTCGGTGCGACGATCGCCATCGGCCACGACGCCGCCAACGTGGGCGACGCCGACACCCTCGTGGTCACGGGCGCCCTGTGGCAGGAGAACCCGGAGTACCAGCTGGCCCTGCAAAAGGGGCTGCCGGTGCTGCATCGCTCGCAGGCACTCGCGTGGCTGATCAGCGGCAAGCGTCTCGTCTCCGTCGCCGGGGCGCACGGCAAGACGACGTCGACCGGGATGATCATCACCGGCCTGCTCGGCCTGGGCGAAGACCCGAGCTTCGTCAACGGCGGCGTCATCGAGTCGTTGGGCAAGAGCTCTCAGAGCGGATCAGGCGAGCTGTTCGTGGTCGAAGCCGACGAATCCGACGGCTCCTTCCTGCTCTACGACACCTCGGTGGCGTTGATCACCAACGTCGATCCCGATCACCTCGACCACTACGGCTCGCTGGAAGCCTTCGAGCAGGCATTCGTCACGTTCGCGAAGGAGTCGAAGGAGTTCGTCGTCGTCTCCTCCGACGACGCCGGCGCGGTGCATGTCACCGGCAGGCTGCGTTCCGAGTCGCCGGACAAGCGCGTCGTCACGTTCGGCGAGGCTGCCGACGCCGACGTGCGCGTGCACTCGATCGCCACCGACGGCCCCGTGTCGTTCTCCGTGCGCTACGAGGGCTCCGACTACTCGGCCCGGCTGCGCATCCCCGGCCGCCACAACGCCATCAACGCTGCGGGCGCCTTCGCCGTGCTGACCGGTCTGGGCTTCGACCCCGCGGCCTCGCTCACGGCGATCGCCGAGTTCGGCGGCACCGAACGCCGGTTCGAACTGCACGGAACCGTCGGCGGCGTGAGCGTGTACGACGACTACGCCCACCACCCGACCGAGGTCGCCGCAGCACTGGCGGCGGCGCGTACCGTCGTGGGGGAGGGCCGCATCATCGCGGTGCACCAGCCCCACCTCTACAGCCGCACGCGGTTGTTCGCCCAGGAGTTCGCCGAGACCCTCGAGAAGTACGCCGACGAGACCGTCGTGCTCGACGTCTACGGCGCGCGCGAAGACCCGGAGCCCGGGGTGACCGGTGCGCTCGTCGCCGACCGCTTCGAGCATCCCGAGCGTGTGGCGTTCATCGCCGACTGGCAGGCCGCGGCCGACCACACGGCCGACATCGCCCGCGACGGCGATTTCGTGATCACCCTCGGGTGCGGAGACGTTTATCGCATCGTTCCGCAGCTCCTCGACTCGCTTCGCCGCACCCGCGGCTAGAGGCTCTGCCGGAATGAAGCGTCCCCAGGGGTTCGACCGGTCTTCGGCCGCGGCGGGCACGTCCGACCGCGATGCGACGACGGCACCCGTCCCGGTTCAGGAGACACGGCGGCAAGAGGCGGCCCGGCCGGCGGCGACCGTCCGGAGCTCCGGAGCGAGCGCCGCCGAGCCGAACGATGCCGGTCCCTGGTGGAAGCGGCCCAACCCGACGGACGACGCAACGGATGCGCGCGTATCCGGCGCAGCCGGGGCATCCGGCGCGCCGGCGGCGGATGTGTCGGGCAAGGTCGCCGCGCCGAAGAGTCCGTACGGTCACCTGCCGTCGAATCGGGAGATCAACCGCGCCCTCCGTGCGGCGCGCAAGGAACGCTCGAAGGTCGAGCGCGGCGAGGTGCGACGTTTCACCAAGCGGTCGCGCCGCCGCCGGATGGTCTGGCTCGCCAGCCTCGGCACCCTCGTCGTTCTCGTGGTCGCCGTCGCGCTCACGGCGTTCTCGCCGCTGATGGCGCTCCGCACGATCGACGTCGCTGGAACGTCGCGCATCGACGCGGCGGCGGTGAAGAAGGCGCTCGAAGGGCAGCTCGGCCGCCCGTTGCCGCTCGTCGACCAGGGCGCGATCCGCTCCGACCTGGCGACGTTCCCGCTCATCCGCAGCTACAGCGTCGAGAGTCACCCGCCCAACACGATCGTCGTGCGGATCGTCGAGCGCCAGCCGATCGGCGTCGTCATGACCGGCTCGAAGTTCGCCGTGGTGGATGCGGCCAAGGTGACGATCCAGACGAGCGATCAGCGGCCCGACGGCTATCCGATCATCAAGGCCTCCGGGGCGGCGGTCGACTCGGATTCGACATCGGGCTTCGCGGCGGCCGCCAGCGTGCTGAGCGCTCTGCCGCCGGCACTCCTCGCGCAGGTCGACACGATCACAGCCGCGACGAGGGACGACGTGAACTTCACCCTTCGCGACTCCGGCGCGACGGTGGTGTGGGGCAGTGCCGACGACTCGGGGTTGAAGGCTGTGGCCTTGGATGCGCTCCTCAAGTCGGTTCCCGGAGCCGGGCGATACGACGTCTCGTCGCCACACAGCGTCACGACGGGCTGAATCGCGGGCCGCAGCCGTGTTTCGCCACGGGTTCGCCGTGCACTTTCCCGACACGCCTAAGGCGATTCGCGGGCGGAGCCCTGCCGCACCTACCCTCGAATCAGGAATTGCATACTGAGCATAACTTTAAGCCTCGACTTGAGGTTGAAGGTTCCCAGCGGAGGCCGGACGTGACATCAAACCAGAACTACCTCGCCGTGATCAAGGTCGTCGGCATTGGCGGTGGCGGCGTGAACGCCGTCAACCGGATGATCGAACTCGGGCTTCGCGGCGTCGAGTTCATCGCCATCAACACGGATGCGCAAGCTCTGTTGATGAGCGACGCCGACGTCAAGCTCGACGTCGGTCGCGAGATCACTCGCGGACTCGGTGCGGGCGCAGACCCCGAGGTCGGGCGCCGTGCGGCAGAAGACCACGCCGAGGAGATCGAGGAAGCCCTCGCCGGCGCCGACATGGTCTTCGTGACGGCCGGAGAAGGCGGCGGAACGGGCACCGGTGGTGCTCCCGTCGTCGCACGCATCGCGAAGTCGATCGGCGCACTGACCATCGGTGTCGTCACCCGGCCGTTCGGCTTCGAGGGCAAGCGCCGCTCGGAGCAGGCCGACGCCGGTGTGCAGCGGCTCAAAGAAGAGGTCGACACCCTCATCGTGGTGCCGAACGACCGCCTGCTGGAGATCAGCGACCGCGGCATCAGCATGCTCGAGGCCTTCTCGACGGCAGACCAGGTGCTCCTCGCCGGTGTGCAGGGCATCACAGACCTCATCACGACCCCCGGTCTCATCAACCTCGACTTCGCCGACGTGAAGTCGGTCATGCAGGGTGCGGGTTCCGCCCTGATGGGAATCGGCTCATCGAGGGGAGCGGATCGCGCCATCAAGGCCGCAGAGCTCGCCGTCGCCTCTCCGCTGCTCGAAGCGAGCATCGACGGCGCGCACGGTGTGCTGCTCTCCATCCAGGGCGGGTCGAACCTCGGAATCTTCGAGATCAACGACGCCGCGCGACTGGTGCAGGAGGCGGTGCATCCCGAGGCCAACATCATCTTCGGTGCCGTCATCGACGACACGCTGGGCGACGAGGTGCGGGTGACCGTGATCGCGGCCGGCTTCGACGGCGGCGAACCCAACGCGGCGAAGCAGGCGCTCGACACCCGTCGCTCGACCTTCGTCGAAGCGGGCGAGGAAAACGCCGCCGGCGCAGGGCTCGCGGCGACCGCCGCGCTCGACGCCGAGGACATCCCTTCGCCGTCCACCGACGCATGGTCATCGGCCGAGAGCCCCGTGACCGAGACGACGCCCAACGACCCGGCGTTCGACGACGAGAATGACGACCTCGACATCCCCGACTTCCTCAAGTAGCCCGCTGGCCGAACGTCTCGACGGCGTTCGGGCTGGAATCGCCGACGCCGCGAGAGCCGCCGGACGCAGGCCGGAGGAACTGACCACCATCGTGGTCACCAAGTTCCACCCGGCCTCGCTCGTGCGCGAGCTCGCGGCGCTCGGCGTGCGGGATGTGGGGGAGAACCGGCACCAGGAGGCGCAGGCGAAGGCAGCGGAGCTGTCCGATCTCGGCCTTCGCTGGCATTTCGTCGGTCAGCTGCAGAGCAAGAAGGCGCGTCAGGTGCGCGCGTACGCCGATGTCATCCACTCGATCGACAGGATGTCGCTCGTCGAAGCGCTGCGCTCCGACGAGGCCGAGGTCGACTGCTTCGTGCAGCTCAACCTCACCAGCGACCCCGGGCGAGGGGGAGTGTCCGACCGCGACCTCGAACCGCTCGTCGAGCGCGTGCTCGAGACTCCCGGTCTCCGGTTGCTCGGCGTGATGGCGGTCGCGCCCCTCGACGAGGACGCGCGCGCCGCGTTCGCGCGGGTACGCAGTGCGAGCGACCGTGTCGTCGCGATCGAGCCGCGAGCCGACAAGATCTCCGCCGGGATGTCGCAGGACTACGCCGCCGCGATCGCGGAAGGGGCGACACACCTTCGGATTGGCACGGCCATTACCGGGAATCGGCCGCCGCACGGTTAATCTCGAAGAGAAAGTTCTCGAGTGCGTGCGAAAGCGTCGGCGCACAGGTTTACACGGAGGATCGCATGTCCAACCCGCTGAAGAAGACGATGGTCTACCTCGGTCTCGCCGACGAAGAACTCGAGTACGACGAGCAGCCCGACGGTCAGCAGCCGCAGCAGCAGCCTCGTCAGCAACCGCACCAGGCCCCCGTCGCCCCGGTTCCCCACCCCACCCCGGTCGCCCCCGTGGCCGGCCGCGCCCCGGTGACGCCGCTGCGCAAGTCGTCCACCGCACGGAATGTTTCGGTACAGGAAATGAACGAGATCCTCACGGTCCACCCCCGCCAGTACCGCGACGCCCAGGCGATCGCCGAGTCCTTCCGCGAGGGGATCCCAGTGATCATCAACCTCTCGCAGATGAGCGAGGGGGATGCCCGGCGCCTCATCGACTTCGCCAGCGGCCTCTCGCAGGGCCTCTACGGCAAGATCGAGCGGGTGACCCCCAAGGTCTTCCTCCTCTCGCCCTCGCACGTGGTCGTCTCCGGCGAGCACGGCGGCCAGGACGCCGAGGTCGACGCGTCGTTCTTCGCGCAGGCCTGAGCCGACAGTCAGCTGACAGCGCACCTCTCCCGGTCAGGGGGGCGGTGCGCTTTCACGCATACTTGTAGCCGTGTCAGTCGTTTCGATCATCGCCAGCATCCTCTACTACGCGTTGCTGATCTACTTCTTCGTGATGTGGGGTCGCTTCATCCTGGATCTGGTGCGCACCTTCAGCCGCTCCTGGCGCCCTCGCGGGTTCGTGCTCGTGCTCGCCGAAGCGGTGTACGTGCTCACCGATCCGCCGCTGAAGTTCTTCCGCAAACTCATCCCTCAGCTGTCGATGGGCCCGATCGCGATCGACTTCGGCTGGAGTCTCACGATGCTCGTCGTGATCATCCTGCTGTACGTCTCACTCGGTTTCACGGCGGTGTGAGCCGAACCCGCCCCGCCACACTGCGTTTTCGCTGAGAGTCGGGCGGGGGTGCCGCATCCCGTGGGATGTAGTGTTGACGAGCCGACGTACGTGGTGCGGCGAAGTGCGTCGCAAGGGCTCACTTTGCTAGCGTTGGCTTCACGCACTTTTTGTTCGTATCTCAAGATCTAAGGTGGCTTGCCATGGCGCTGACTCCGGAAGATGTAGTCAACAAGCGATTCCAACCGACGAAGTTCCGTGAGGGCTACGACCAGGACGAGGTCGACGACTTCCTCGACGAGGTCGTCGTGGAGCTGCGTCGCCTCAACCAGGAGAACGAGGAGTTCAAGCAGCGCCTCGTCGCGAGCGACTCCCGCATCGCCGAGCTTCAGCGCAGCGGCGCGCAGGCAGCGGGCGGCGCCCCGGTCGCGGCTGCTCCGACGGTCGACACGGCCGAGCTCGAGCGGCTCAAGCAGGAGAACGAGCAGCTCAAGGAGCGCCTCGCGGCGGCCCCGCAGGCCGCTGCCCCCGTCGCCGAGAGCGTCGACCCGAACAGCACGAACAACCTGCTGCAGCTGGCTCGCCGCCTGCACGAGGAGCACGTCAAGGAAGGCCTCGAGAAGCGTGACGCCCTCGTCGCCGAGGGTCACGCCACCGCAGCGCGCATCGTCGCCGAGGCGGAGTCGAAGCAGCGTGCCCAGATCAGCGCTCTCGACCAGGAGCGTGGTCTGCTCGAGCACCGCATCGACGAGCTCCGCACGTTCGAGCGCGAGTACCGTCAGAAGCTCAAGGGGCTCATCGAGTCGCAGTTGCGCGACCTCGACACCTCGTCGGTCGCCGGCACGGGCAGCTACGCGGCGCCCGCGACGGGCGAGCAGAGCACGCCGGCACCGGTCGGCGCCTCGCAGGGCGGTTCGTCGGTACCCGCCCCGGTCTCCGCCTCCGGCGCAGACTCGGGCAGCCAGGACAAGGCTCAGACGCCTCCGACGTTCCAGGGCTTTGGAGGCTAGCCCCTCCCGGAGCAAGGTCAGCGTCCGGGCGCTGGTGATCCTCGGCATCGTCGCGCTCTGCGTGTACCTCGTCGATCAGATCGCCAAAGTCCTGGTCGTGGCTAACCTCTACGAGGGTCAGCGCGTCCAGGTGCTCGGGCAACTGCTTCAGTTCAACTTCGTCAAGAACCCTGGCGCCGCCTTCTCGATCGGCAGCGGATCCACCTGGATCTTCTCGATCGTCGGCGTCGGGGTTCTCGGCTTCGTCATCTGGTATGCGCCGCGCATCCGGTCCACGGCCTGGGCGGTGCTGTTCGGTCTGCTTCTCGGCGGGCTGCTCGGCAACCTGACCGACCGTCTGTTCCGGGAACCGGGATTCGGCGTCGGCCACGTGGTCGACTTCCTGCAGATTCCGTTGCTGCCGGCGATCTTCAACCTCGCCGACGTCGCGATCGTCTCCAGCATGGCGCTCTTCCTCATCCTGACCATCCGCGGCGTCGGTCTCGACGGCAAGCGCCCGGCCGAGGCCGAAGAAGAGGTGGTAGAGGGCGTGCTAGAGCCGGAGGCCGACGCGTCGCCCGTCGCCGATGCGTCGCCCGTCGCCGACGCGTCGCCCGTCGCCGATGCGTCAGCGGAGCAGGCACGTCCGGACGAGAAGCCCCAGCCGTAGGCATGGAGTCCCGCAGCTTCCCCATCCCGGACGGGCTCGAAGGCTCTCGGGTCGACGCCGGCCTCGCCAAACTGCTCGGCTTCTCGCGCAGCTTCGCGGCCGAGATCGCCGAAGCCGGCGGTGTGAGCGTCGACGGGCGCCCCGTCGACAAGTCGGACAGGCTCTCCGCCGGCAGCTGGCTCGAGGTGAGCTGGCAGCCGAAGGAAGAGGTCAGGATCGTCCCGATCGCCGTGCCGGAGTTGACGATCGTGCACGACGACGACGACATCGTCGTGATCGACAAGCCCGTCGGCGTCGCCGCGCATCCATCTGTGGGCTGGACGGGCCCGACCGTTCTCGGAGCGCTGGCGGCCGCTGGGTTCCGCATCTCCACCTCGGGAGCGGCGGAACGAGCGGGCATCGTGCACCGGCTCGATGCGGGCACGAGCGGCCTCATGGTCGTCGCCAAGTCGGAGCACGCGTACACCGTGCTGAAGCGCGCGTTCCACGACCGCACTGTCGAGAAGATCTATCACGCGGTCGTGCAGGGGCATCCCGATCCGCTCGCCGGAACGATCGACGCTCCCATCGGCCGGCATCCCAAGAGCGACTGGAAGTTCGCGGTGATCGCCGACGGCAAGCCGTCGGTGACCCACTACGAGACGATCGAGGCGTTCCGGGCGGCGAGTCTGCTGGAGATCCACCTCGAGACCGGACGTACCCACCAGATCCGCGTGCACATGGCCGCCCAGCGGCACCCCTGCGTCGGCGACTCGATGTACGGCGCCGACCCCACGCTCTCGGCCAGGCTCGGCCTCACGCGGCAGTGGCTGCACGCGGTGCAGCTCGCCTTCGCGCACCCGGCGACGGGAGACTGGGTCACCTTCACGACCGGATATCCCGCCGATCTCCAGCACGCATTGGATGTGCTCCGGGAGTCTTGACGACGTGTCGGTGGTCGCCGGTTACTCTTGATCAGACAGCTCACTAGACGGAGATCCATTGCCCTCAAACGACTCGTTCGTTCACCTCCACGTCCACAGCGAGTACTCGATGCTGGACGGCGCGGCGCGCATCAAACCGCTCGTCGACGCTGCCGTCGAACAGGGGATGCCCGCCGTCGCGGTCACCGACCACGGCAACATGTTCGGTGCGTTCGACTTCTGGCGAACGGCGACGGATGCGGGCATCAAGCCGATCATCGGCACCGAGGCCTACCTGACTCCGGGAACCCACCGCACCGACCGCACGCGCATCCGCTGGGGCGACGGCGGAGGCGACGACGTCTCCGGTTCGGGCGCGTACACCCACATGACGATGTTCGCGGCGACCACGGAGGGCATGCACAACCTGTTCCGCATGTCGTCGAAGGCGTCGACCGAGGGCTACTACTTCAAGCCGCGCATGGACCGCGAGCTTCTGAACACCTATTCGTCCGGCATCATCGCGACGACGGGATGCCCGTCCGGCGAGGTGCAGACGCGCCTGCGTCTCGGCCAGTACGAGGAGGCGAAGAAGGCGGCGGCGGAGTTCCGCGACATCTTCGGCAAAGAGAACTTCTACGCCGAGATCATGGACCACGGGCTCGGCATCGAGCGCCGCATCATGGCCGACCTCATCCGGCTCGCCAAGGAGCTCGACCTCCCGCTCGTCGCCACCAACGACCTCCACTACACGCACGCGAGCGACGCGACGAGCCACGCCGCCCTTCTCTGCGTGCAGTCGGGCTCGACCCTCGACGACCCCAATCGCTTCAAGTTCGACGCCGACGAGTTCTATCTCAAGTCGGCCGAGCAGATGCGCCAGCTGTTCCGTGACCATCCCGAGGCCTGCGACGCCACGCTCGAGATCGCCGAACGCTGCGACGTGAAGTTCGACACCTCGGCCAACTACATGCCGCGCTTCCCGGTTCCCGAGGAGGAGACGGAGCAGAGCTGGTTCGTCAAAGAGGTCGAGAAGGGCCTGAACGAGCGCTACCCCGACGGCATCACCGACGAGGTGCGCAAGCAGGCAGACTACGAGATCGGGGTGATCTCGCAGATGGGCTTCCCGGGATACTTCCTGGTGGTCGCCGACTTCATCAACTGGTCGAAGCGCAACGGCATCCGCGTCGGCCCCGGCCGTGGTTCCGGCGCCGGCTCGATGGCGGCGTACGCGATGCGCATCACCGACCTCGACCCGCTGCGTCACGGGCTGATCTTCGAGCGCTTCCTGAACCCCGACCGCGTCTCCATGCCCGACTTCGACGTCGACTTCGACGACCGGCGCCGCGGCGAGGTCATCAAGTACGTGACGGAGAAGTACGGCGAGGAGCGCGTCGCCCAGATCGTCACCTACGGAACGATCAAGGCGAAGCAGGCGCTGAAAGACTCCTCGCGGGTGCTCGGCTTCCCGTTCGGGATGGGCGACAAGCTCACCAAGGCGATGCCGCCGCCCGTCATGGGGAAAGACATCCCGCTGACAGGGATCTTCGACAAGGATCATCCGCGCTACAAGGAGGCGGTGGACATCCGCGCGGTCGTGGAGACCGATCCGGATGCCAAGACGGTCTTCGACACGGCCCTCGGGTTGGAGAACCTGAAGCGCCAGTGGGGTGTGCACGCGGCCGGCGTGATCATGTCGTCAGACCCCCTGATCGACATCATCCCGATCATGAAGCGCGAGCAAGACGGCCAGATCGTCACGCAGTTCGACTACCCGGCCTGCGAGTCGCTCGGCCTGATCAAGATGGACTTCCTGGGGCTGCGCAACCTCACGATCATCAACGACGCGCTCGACAACATCGAGGCCAACCGCGGCGAGAAGCTGGTGCTCGAAGACCTCGAGCTCGACGACAGGGCGGCCTACGACCTGTTGTCCCGTGGCGACACCCTCGGAGTGTTCCAGCTCGACGGCGGGCCGATGCGCTCGCTGCTGCGGCTGATGAAGCCCGACAACTTCGAAGACATCTCGGCGCTCATCGCCCTGTACCGGCCCGGCCCGATGGGTGCGAACTCGCACACCAACTACGCGCTCCGCAAGAACGGCCTGCAGGAGATCACGCCGATCCACCCCGAGCTGGCGGAACCGCTGGCCGAGATCCTCTCCACCAGCTACGGCCTGATCATCTATCAGGAGCAGGTCATGGCGATCGCGCAGAAGGTGGCCGGGTTCTCGCTCGGACAGGCCGACATCCTGCGCCGTGCGATGGGCAAGAAGAAGAAGTCCGAGCTGGACAAGCAGTTCGCGGGCTTCGCGGAGGGCATGCAGTCCAACGGGTACTCGATGGACGCGGTCAACAAGCTGTGGGAGATTCTGCTCCCGTTCTCGGACTACGCGTTCAACAAGGCGCACTCGGCCGCCTACGGCGTCATCTCCTACTGGACGGCCTACCTGAAGGCGCACTATCCGGCCGAGTACATGGCGGGGCTGCTCACCAGCGTCGGCGACTCCAAAGACAAGATGGCGCTCTACCTCAACGAGTGCCGCCGGATGGGCATCAAGGTGCTCCCGCCCGACGTCAACGAGTCGATCGGCTTCTTCGCCGCTGTCGGCACCGACATCCGCTTCGGCCTGGGGGCCGTGCGCAACGTCGGCACCAACGTGGTCGACGGCATCCGTCTCGCCCGCGAGGAGAAGGGGCGTTTCGAGACGTTCCACGACTTCTTGAACAAGGTCCCGATCCACGCCGCGAACAAGCGCACCGTCGAGTCGCTCATCAAGGCGGGGGCGTTCGACTCCCTCGGGGCCACCCGCCGTTCGCTCGTCGAGGTGCACGAAGACGCGGTCGAGTCGGCGGTCAAGATCAAACGCAACGAGGCCAACGGCGATGTCGGCTTCGACTTCGACAGCCTGTGGGGCGACGACGAGCAGACCTCGTCGCAGCACCACATCCCGGAGCGCCCGGAGTGGGCCAAACGGGACAAACTGGCGTTCGAGCGCGAGATGCTGGGGCTCTACGTCTCCGACCATCCTCTGGCCGGGCTCGAACTGCAACTGGCGAAGCTGCAGAGCACCTCGATCGCCGACCTCGTGGCGTCGGAGACCGTGCAAGACGGCGAGACCGTCACCATCGCGGGGCTCGTGACGGGCGTTCAGCACCGCGTGGCGAAAGCCTCCGGCAACCAGTACGGGATGATCACGGTCGAAGACTTCGGCGGTGAGATCACGGTCATGTTCATGGGCAAGGCGTATCAAGAGTACGCACCGTCACTGCAGGGCGACTCGATCGTCGTCGTGCGAGGTCGCGTGAGCATGCGCGACGACGGGATGAACCTGCACGCGTTCAGCGTGATGACGCCCGACCTCGGTCAATCGTTCGGCACGGGCCCGTTGCTCATCACCATGCCCGACCAGCGCGCCACGACCGACACGGTCAAGGCGCTCAGCGAGGTGCTCGCGCGTCACGCGGGAGACAACGAGGTGCGGCTGCGCCTCGTGAAAGGTCAGGTGGCCCGGGTGTTCGAGGTGCCGAAGCCGGTCACGGTGAGCGCCGATCTGTTCGGCGAGCTGAAAGGCCTGCTCGGCCCGAACTGCCTGGTGTGACCGCTAGGCCGTCTCGCCGGGGGTGAGGTAGCGGCGCTCGTGGTAGAGCAGCGCGTCGTCGTCGTCGCCGAGGCCGCCCTCCTCGATCTGCACGACCACGACGGCGTTGTTGTGCACGGGAACGCGCTCGACGATGCGGCCGATCATCCAGCTGGTCACATCCTTGATGATGGGAAGCCCGTGGGGTCCGCGGTACCAGTGGTCGCCGTCGAATCGGGTGGCGTTGTCCCCGGCCAGCTTCTGGGCGATCTCCCGATTGCGCACGCCCAGCATGTGGATGACGACGCGGTCGGTCTCGGCGATCGCCGGCCAGCTCGACGCCGACCGGGCGATGTTGAACGTCGCGAGAGGAGGCACCGCGGCGAGGGAGGCCAGCGACGTCGCAGTGAAGCCGACCGGGGTGCCGTCCGTTGTGAGCGCCGTGACGATGGCGACCCCGGCGGCATGGCGGCGGAACGCCTGGCGGAAAGCGGCGAGGTCGTCCGTCACGTCGAGCGCGGCGCTGTCGCTCGGGCGCGGGGGCTGCGCGCTCGGGCGCGGGGACTGTGCGCTCGGGCGCGGAGTTTGGGGGAGCGGTGAGCTGTTCATACGTATGCATCAAGCACGGTGGGACTCCTGGATATTCCTGAGCGGATAGGCTGGATGCGCCATGATGCAGACCATTGACCTCCGCGGAATCAAGCCTACTCGCGCCGCCTTCGCCCGCCTCGTGCCGCGTCCCGTCGTCGATGTGGCCGTGGCGATGACAGTCGCCTCTCAGCTCATCGACGACGTCAAGGAGCACGGCGCGACGGCTCTGACCGAGCAGGCCGAACGGTTCGACGGGGTGGCTCCCGCGTCGCTGCGGGTTCCGCAGAACGAGATCGACGCCGCCGTGAACGGGCTCCCCGCCGACGTGCGCGCGGCTCTCGAAGAGGCGATCGCTCGGGTTCGCCAGGCGACCGCGGCCCAGGTACCGCCCACCGTCGAGACGGTCATCGGCCCGGGAGCGACGATCGTGCAGCGCTGGCAGCCGGTCGAACGCGCCGGGCTCTACGTGCCCGGCGGCAAAGCCGTGTACCCGTCGAGCGTCGTGATGAACGCCGTGCCGGCGCAGGTGGCCGGGGTCGCATCCGTCGCTCTCGCAAGCCCGCCGCAGCGCGAGTTCGGGGGAGCGGTGCACCCCGCGATCCTCGGTGCCGCAGGCCTGCTCGGCATCGACGAGGTCTACGCCATGGGCGGCGCCGGCGCCATCGGCGCGCTCGCCTGGGGAGTCGAGGAGATCGGACTCGATCCTGTTCAGGTCATCACCGGCCCCGGCAACATCTACGTGGCCGCCGCGAAACGCGTGGTGCGCGGGCAGGCGGGGATCGACGCGGAGGCCGGAACGACCGAGATCCTCGTGATCGCCGACGCGAGCGCCGATGCCGGATATGTCGCCGCCGATCTGGTGAGCCAGGCCGAGCACGACGAGGCGGCCGCCAGCGTGCTGGTCACCGACAGCCCCGACTTCGCGCGTCGTGTCGTGTCCGAGCTGGATGTGCTGGCCGGCGCCACGAAGCACTCGGAGCGGGTGCGCACCGCGCTCTCGGGCCAGCAGTCGGCCGTCGTGCTCGTCGACGACCTTGCGGCGGCGGCGGCGTTCAGCAACGCCTACGGTCCCGAGCACCTGGAGATCCAGACGGAGAACCCGGATGCGGTGCTCGCGCGCATCGAGAACGCCGGCGCGATCTTCCTCGGCGCTCACTCCCCGGTGAGTCTGGGCGACTACCTGGCGGGCTCGAACCACGTGCTGCCGACCGGTGGACAGGCGCGCTTCTCCTCCGGACTCGGGGCGTACTCGTTCCTGCGGCCGCAGCAGGTCATCCGTTACGACCGTCCGGCCCTCGGTGAGGTCGCCGACCGCATCGTCGCGCTGTCGAATGCCGAAGACCTGCCGGCGCACGGTGAGGCGGTCACGGCTCGCTTCGAGACCGCTCCCGACTCGGGCGCCTGATTTCGCCCCGAGCGACATCCCGTGGGCGCGTCGTGAGAACCGGATAGAATCGAGCCACCATGTTCTGCCCCTTCTGCCGCCACCCGGATTCCCGCGTCATCGACTCGCGCACGAGCGATGACGGCCTCTCCATCCGCCGTCGTCGGCAGTGTCCCGAATGCGGTCGTCGCTTCAGCACCACCGAGACCGCCAGCCTGAGCGTGATCAAGCGCAGCGGGGTGGCCGAGCCGTTCAGCCGCGAGAAGATCGTGCTGGGCGTTCGCAAGGCCTGCCAGGGCCGACCGGTGACAGACTCCGATCTGGCCGTGCTGGCGCAGAAGGTGGAGGAGACGATCCGTTCGACGGGGGCGTCGCAGATCGAGGCGAACGACATCGGCCTGGCCATCCTGCCGCCGCTGCGTGACCTCGACGAGGTGGCCTACCTGCGGTTCGCAAGCGTGTACCAGGGCTTCGACTCGCTCGACGACTTCGAAGAGGCGATCGGTCAGTTGCGGGTCGAGCACCACGGTGCTCCGGTCGACGCTCAGGCGTGACGACAGGTATGTACCGCGCACTCTTCACCCTCATCCTGTCCAAAATGGATCCGGAGCGGGCCCACCATCTCGCGTTCGCGGTGATCAAGGCTCTGCCGGTGCTCGGGGTCGGCCGGTTCGCGCGCCGGTTCACGGCGCCGCATCCGTCGCTCGCCGTCGAGACGCTCGGGCTCCGCTTCGACTCGCCGTTCGGCGTCGCGGCCGGCTTCGACAAAGACGGCGAGGGTGTCATCGGTCTCGGCCAGCTCGGCTTCGGGCACGTCGAGGTCGGAACGCTGACCGCGCGCGCGCAGCCGGGCAACGAGAAGCCCCGGCTGTTCCGGCTCATCCCCGATCGCGCTGTGATCAACCGGATGGGCTTCAACAACCACGGCGCGGCGGCGGCGGCTGCGCGCCTGGCCAGGACGGCCGCGAAGACGAAGCGCCCGGTGCTCGGCGTCAACATCGGCAAGAGCCGCGTCGTCGCCGTGGAAGACGCCACCGCCGACTACCTGGCGAGCGCCCGCGCGCTCGCTCCTGTGGCGGACTATCTCGTGGTGAACGTCAGCTCGCCCAACACTCCGGGGCTGCGGGGCTTGCAAGAGCTCGAGCTGCTCTCGCCGCTGCTCAGCGCCGTCAAAGAGGTCGCCGGCGCCGTACCTCTGCTGGTGAAGATCGCACCCGACCTCACCGACGACGAGGTGCGCAAGATCGCGGAACTCGTCGTCGAGCTCGGCCTCGCGGGCATCATCGCCACCAACACGACGATCTCGCGCGAGGGACTGCGCACCGACCCGGCCGTCGTCTCGGCGGCGGGCGCGGGCGGTCTCTCCGGCGCTCCGCTCGCCGAGCGGTCGCTCGAGGTGCTGCGGCTCATCCGTGCTCATGTGCCCGCCGAGCTCTGCGTGATCTCGGTGGGCGGTGTGGAGACGGCCGAGGATGTGCGCCTCAGGCTCGACGCCGGAGCGACCCTCGTGCAGGGCTACACGGCCTTCCTCTACCTCGGCCCGCTCTGGGCTCGTCAGATCAACCGCGGACTCGTCGCCCGCGGCTGACGCCGGAGCGGCGCGCCGGGAACACCGGCGCGGCGCCGGTCACTCGGCTTCGGGGGTTCCCTGGTGGAAGCGGAGACGCCAGCGGCCGTTCACCCGAAGCCAGAGCGAGCTGCGCAGGGCGCTGCCTCGTGCATCCGTGGTGCGCGCGGTGAGCAGGATCGTTTCGGGGGAGAGGCGTTCACTTCCGAGCAGTTCGAAGTCGACGCTCGACGGTTGCTCGCTCGCGAGAGCCTGGACCATCGCGTCGTGGCCCCACAGGCGCCCCGACCGGCCGATCTCTTCGAAGTCCGGGTGAAGCAGCGCCGCCACGCGTGACGCGTCGGCACGCACCCCGGGCTCCAGCAGCTCTCGTTCGAGCCGTTCGACGACCTCGGTGTCCGACTCCTCGACCAAGGAGTCCAGACCGAAGAGGTCGAGCTCGACCGAGGTCGGCGCAGGCTCTGCGACGGCCTTCTGCTCCGCGGCGGTCGGCTCGGCCTCGATGACCTCGCCGTTCGCCTCCGCGCGCACGACTCCCGGCCATCCGGGGCCGATCGGGATGGGATCGCCGTTCTGATACGCGGTGGCGACTCCGCGGGCGCGCACGTCGGCGGCCTCGTTGAGGTCGTGCCCGGCGTGGCCTTTGACCCATTCGAAGGTGTAGCGCCTGCCCTGGGTGGCACGGTCGAGACGCTCCAGGAGCTCACGGTTGAGCACGGGGGAGCCGTCGGCCTTGCGCCAGCCCTTGCGCTTCCAGCCCGGCATCCACTTGGTGACAGCATTGATGACGTACTGGCTGTCGCAGAGGATGCGCAGGTCTTCATCGAGGTGCGCCGTCGACTCGAGGAGGTCGACGACGGCCATGAGCTCGCCCTGGTTGTTGGTGCCGTGGGGCCAGCCGCCGGCGGCCCAGGTGTCGTCATCGACATACCAGGCCCAGCCGGCGGGGCCGGGGTTGCCGAGGGCGGAGCCGTCGGCCGCTGCGACGATCGTCACGTCAGCTGGGGTACTGGCCGCGCTTGACCTGCGGCTTCGGCAGGCGGATGACTCGCAGCTGCAGCGCGCGCATGGCCGCGTACCAGCGCAGGCCCTTCTCGACCTTCGAGACGCCGAACTTCTCGCCGACCTTGCGGCGCACGATGAAGCCCAGGATGAAGCAGTCGATCACCGCGACGGCGAAGAACGCCCAGAGCGCGAGCAGACCGTAGACCTGGAACAGGCCGGGAAGGAACGAGAGCACGATCACGAGCAGCATCACCGGGATGAGGAACTCGCCGATGTTGAAGCGGGCGTCGACGTAGTCACGCACGTAGCGCCGCTGGGGCCCCTTGTCGCGCGTGGTGAGGTAGCGGTCGTCGCCGGCCGCCATGCCGACGCGGGCTTTCTCCCGGGCCTCCTGCGTCTTGGCGCGCGCCTGGCGCGCGGCCTCCTTGCGGTCGTCGGGAACGAGGGGGCGCTTGCGCGCGGCCTCCTGCTCACGGCGGGTCGGGGTCGGGGCGCCTTTGCCCTGCCTCAGCCGCTCGGCGGTCTCTTCTGCTGTCTCGACGATCGGCTCTTCTGCCGGGGTCGTCTCGGAGTTGTCGCGTTTTGCCAACGTTAAGCCTTCGATCGTGGGGTCGGCTTAAGATTACCGTCATGACGAACACTGAGCAGACGCCGCCCATCGAACCCACAGAAGTAGAGCAGGCCGTGCGGTCGAGCGTCGAGCAGGGGATGCCGTCGACGATCGCCGATCTGGGGGCGTTGGTGCGCATCCCGTCGGTGTCATGGTCGGCGTTCGACCCGGCGAACGTGGCCGCGAGCGCCGCCGCTGTCGCCGCTCATCTGGAGGCCACGGGTGCCTTCGACTCGGTGACGATCACGCAGGCTCCGATCGGTGAGGGAGCCGAGCTGGGACAGCCAGCGGTGCTCGCGTCGCGCGAGGCGAAGAACGGCCGCCCCACCGTGCTCCTCTACGCTCACCATGACGTGCAGCCTCAGGGCGCGGAGGAAGGCTGGGAGACCCCGCCGTTCGAGCCGACGGTGCGAGGGGACCGCCTCTACGGACGCGGGGCCGCAGACGACAAGGCCGGCGTGATGGTCCACGTGGCGACCGTACGCGCGCTGGTCGAGGCACTGGGGCCCGACTTCGATCTCGGCCTCGCCGTGTTCATCGAGGGCGAGGAGGAGTTCGGCTCGCGCTCGTTCGCGAACTTCCTGCAGCAGAACAAGGAGGCTCTGGCCGCCGACGCGATCATCGTCGCCGATTCCGACAACGTCGACGTGAATACGCCGGCGCTCACCGTGTCGCTGCGCGGCAACGTGACCTTCAAGCTCACCGTGTCGACCCTCGAGCACGCCTCGCACTCCGGCATGTTCGGCGGGGCCGCTCCGGATGCGATGCTCGCGCTCGTGAAGCTCCTCGCCACCCTCCACGACGAGAACGGCCGGGTCGCGGTCGACGGGCTCACGTCGCGCGCCGACGGCGCCGAGCCGCCGGCCTACACGGACGAGCAGTTGATCGAGGAGGCCGCGCTGCTCGATGGCGTGACGCCCATCGGGACGGGACCCATCCTGTCCCGCCTGTGGTTCCAGCCGAGCATCACCGTCACCGGAATCGACGCGCCGAGCGTGGCGAACGCCTCGAACACGCTCCTGCCGAGTGTCGCCGTGCGCATCAGCGCCCGCATCGCTCCGGGGCAGACGGCGAAAGACGCGTACGCGGCGCTCGAACGGCACCTGCTGTCCCACGCGCCCTTCGGCGCCCACCTCTCGATCGACGACGTCGACACAGGGGATCCCTTCCTCGTCGACACCGCCGGCTGGGCCGCGACCGAGGCGAAGCAGGCCATGACCGACGCCTGGGGCCGCACGGCGGTCGAGACCGGCATCGGCGGCTCCATCCCGTTCATCGCCGACCTCGTGCGCGAGTTCCCGTCCGCCCAGATCCTCGTGACCGGCGTCGAAGACCCCGACACGCGCGCGCACAGCCCGAACGAGTCGCTGCACCTCGGCGTCTTCAAGCGTGCGATCCTCGCCGAAGCGCTGCTTCTGGCGCGCCTCGACCGCCGTTCGGAGTGATCTCGACGGACTTTGAGTTTTCCGACGTAGAATCGACCCAGTTTTTCCGTTAGACCGAACCGCATCCTTGTGAGGAGTGCCATGACCGACACAACACTGACCGCGACGAAGGCCCACGGAGTCGGCCTCTCGGCCGCCGCCGCAGGCAAGGTCAAGAGCCTGCTCGAGCAGGAAGGCCGCGACGACCTCCGTCTCCGCGTCGCCGTGCAGCCGGGCGGATGCTCGGGGCTCATCTACCAGCTTTACTTCGACGAGCGCATGCTCGACGGCGACGCGACCGTCGACTTCGACGGCGTGGAGGTCATCGTCGACAAGATGAGCGTTCCGTATCTCGACGGCGCGAGCATCGACTTCGAAGACACCATCCAGAAGCAGGGTTTCACCATCGACAACCCGAACGCTTCGGGAAGCTGCGCCTGTGGAGACTCGTTCCACTAGGCGTTCCATAGCATAAAAATCAGTCAGGGCCGCCCGATCGGGCGGCCCTTTCTGGTTCGTTCCGGCGCGTGTGGCGGAGTAGGGTAGGAGAGATCAAATACAGTTCCAAGCGAACTGTCCATGAGTCTCTGAAAGGTCACCGGTGCGTCACAATCGCCGTCTCCGATGGGCTGCTATTCCGATCGCAGCGACACTCGCAATCGTCCTCGCGGGGTGCACGCAGGCGCAGCTGAACGGATTCCTGCCCGGGTTCGTCGAAGGCGAGCAGCCCGTCACCAACCACACGGAGCGGGTGAGCGGCCTCTGGGTCACCAGCTGGATCGTGCTCCTCATCGTGGGCGTCATCGTCTGGGGCCTCATCATCTGGGCGGTCATCGTGTACCGCCGTCGCAAGGGCCAGACCGGCCTTCCGGTGCAGATGCGCTACAACATGCCGATCGAGATCTTCTACACGATCGTGCCCCTCATCCTCGTGCTCGGGTTCTTCGCCTTCACGGCGCGCGACCAGAACGCCATCGAGAAGCCTTACGCGAAGCCCGACCTCACGGTCCAGGTCTACGCGAAGCAGTGGGCGTGGGACTTCAACTACGTCGACGACAACGTCTACGACCCGGGCATCCAGGTGCAGCCGGATGACGAGAACGCGACGCCGGGATCGGTGCAGGAGAGCGAGATCCCGACGCTGTACCTCCCGGAGAACAAGAAGATCACGATCCTGCTGAACTCGCGCGATGTGATCCACTCGTTCTGGGTTCCGGCGACGCTGTACAAGAAAGACATCATCCCCGGCCAGACCAACAAGATGTACTTCGAGACCACGGGCCGCACCGGCACGTTCGTCGGCAAGTGCGCCGAGCTCTGCGGCGAGTACCACTCCGCCATGCTCTTCAACCTGAAGATCGTGTCGCAAGACGAGTACGACGCCCACATCCAGAGCCTCCGCGACAAGGGATACGAAGGCCAGCTCG
The DNA here is from genome assembly GCF_042880955.1 of Leifsonia sp. NPDC058292. Lineage (NCBI taxonomy): Bacteria > Bacillati > Actinomycetota > Actinomycetes > Micrococcales > Microbacteriaceae > Leifsonia > Leifsonia sp. NPDC058292. Next base: position 2,300 of record NZ_JBHVYL010000014.1, on the reverse strand, counting down.
GTTCCGAGTACGACCGCAACACCAACCTGCCCGGAACGGGCGCTCCCAAGGGCAACGAGTAGGGGCATCCAAGAATGACGACCACAGCACCGGCTCCCGCCGCCACCACCGCTCCCGCCCCGAAGGCGAACCCCGTCTTCAACGGCAACCAGGTGGAGCGCAAGGGCAACATCCTCGTGAACTACATCACGTCGACGGACCACAAGACGATCGGGTACATGTACCTGATCTCCTCGTTCATCTACTTCCTGATCGGCGGCGTCATGGCGCTGATCATCCGCGCCCAGCTGTTCGAGCCGGGCCTGGAGGTCGTGCAGACCAAGGAGCAGTACAACCAGCTGTTCACGATGCACGGCACGATCATGCTGCTGATGTTCGCGACGCCGCTGTTCGCCGGCTTCGTGAACGTGCTGATGCCCCTGCAGATCGGCGCCCCCGACGTCGCCTTCCCGCGACTCAACGCGCTGGCCTACTGGTTCTACTCCTTCGGCTCGCTGATCGCGGTTGCCGGCTTCCTCACCCCGCAGGGAGCAGCCTCGTTCGGCTGGTTCGCCTACGCGCCACTGTCGAGCACGACGTTCTCGCCAGGTGTCGGAGGAAACCTGTGGGTGGTGGGCCTCGGCCTGTCCGGATTCGGAACCATCCTCGGCGCCGTGAACTTCATCACGACGATCATCACCATGCGCGCCCCGGGTATGACGATGTTCCGCATGCCGATCTTCACGTGGAACGCCCTCGTCACCTCGATCCTCGTGCTGATGGCCTTCCCGGTGCTCGCCGCCGCGATGTTCGCTCTGGCCGCCGACCGCGTGTTCGACGCTCACATCTACGACGCCGCCAACGGTGGAGCGCTGCTCTGGCAGCACCTGTTCTGGTTCTTCGGCCACCCCGAGGTGTACATCATCGCCCTGCCGTTCTTCGGCATCGTGTCGGAGATCTTCCCTGTCTTCAGCCGAAAACCGATCTTCGGGTACAAGACTCTGATCTACGCCACGATCGCGATCGCGGCCCTGTCCGTCACCGTGTGGGCGCACCACATGTACGTCACCGGGTCGGTGCTGCTGCCGTGGTTCTCCCTGATGACGATGCTCATCGCGGTGCCGACGGGCGTGAAGATCTTCAACTGGATCGGCACGATGTGGCGTGGCTCGCTCACGTTCGAGTCGCCCATGCTCTGGTCGATCGGCTTCTTGATCACGTTCACGTTCGGCGGTCTGACCGGCGTGATCCTCGCGTCGCCGCCGCTCGACTTCCACGTGTCCGACACGTACTTCGTCGTCGCGCACTTCCACTACGTCGTCTTCGGTACCGTCGTGTTCGCGATGTTCGCCGGCTTCTACTTCTGGTGGCCCAAGTGGACGGGCAAGATGCTCAACGACCGACTGGGCAAGTGGCACTTCTGGCTTCTGTTCATCGGCTTCCACACGACGTTCCTCGTGCAGCACTGGCTGGGTGTCGTCGGCATGCCGCGACGCTACGCGACCTACCTTCCGACCGACGGGTTCACCTGGATGAACCAGCTGTCGTCGATCGGCGCCGGCATCCTCGCGATCTCGATGATCCCGTTCTTCGTGAACGTGTACCTCACGGCGCGTAACGCGCCGAAGGTCACGGTCAACGACCCGTGGGGTTACGGCCGTTCGCTCGAGTGGGCGACCAGCTGCCCGCCGCCGCGACACAACTTCACGTCGATCCCGCGCATCCGCAGCGAGTCGCCGGCCTTCGACCTCAACCACCCTGAGGCAGGCATCCCGATCGGAATCGGACCGGCCAAAGATGCGCCAGACGCACCGACGGTCGACCTCGACAGCAACAAGGTGAAGTAACCCATGAGAGCAAACGCAATCCTCTTCTGGATCCTCGCGATCTTCTTCTTCCTGTCCGCGGTCGTCTACACGGGCTGGAGCCTGCTCGACCCGATGCATCAGAAGGTCGAGTGGGCCGGCAGCGTGGCGCTCACGCTGAGTGCCATCCTGGCCGCGTTCATCGCCTTCTACGTCGGACGCTCGCACGCCTCACAGGGCGGTGAGCTTCCCGAGGACCGCCTTGACGCCAACGTCGACGACGGCGACCCCGAGCTCGGTCACTTCAGCCCGTGGAGCTGGTGGCCGGTGTCGCTGGCTGCCGGCGCGGCGCTCGTGATGCTCGGCCTCGCGGTCGGCTTCTGGATCTGCTTCATCGGTGTGGCGTTCGCACTGATCTGCATCGTGGGCTGGACCTACGAGTACTACCGCGGCTACTTCGCCCGCTAGGCCTCGAACCCGAGCCGCACACGCGAAGCGCCGCGCCCTCTCCGGAGG
>NZ_JBHVYL010000013.1:0-90600 GCF_042880955.1 Leifsonia sp. NPDC058292 | reverse complement strand
AGTAGATGCGGCCTGGAGGGCGCGCCAGGTCGCAACAACTCGCCCCTCGCGGCGGTGCGCGCAGCGCAGCGCCGCCGGGCGCTACTCGGCGACGGGGGACTGGCGCGAGAGCTCGACGTCTTCGACGCGCGCCCGCGGCATGGCGAAGCCGGCCGCGATGGTGAGGATCGCGACGACCGCCACGGCCAGGAACACGGTGCTGGATGCCGCCTGCACGGTCGCGGGATCGTGCTCGCCCGCCGCCGACCCGGCGATGATCGCGTTGGCGATCGCACCGAACACGGCGACGCCGACGGAGCTGCCGATCGAGCGGGCGAACAGATTGGTTCCCGTCACGACGCCGCGCTCCGCCCACGCGACGCTCGACTGGGCCGCGATGAGCGTCGGGGTGGCGATGAGGCCCATCCCGAGGCCCACGATGAAGCAGCTGAGAGCCACGAACGCGACGCTCGGATGGGTCGACGTGAGCACGAGCACCACGGCGCCGACGATCGCGATCGTCGTGCCGAGCAGGGCCGTGTTGCGAAAACCGATGCGGAGGTAGAAGCGGCCCGAGAGGGATGCGGCGATCGGCCAGCCGATGGTCAGTGCCGCCACCGCGAGTCCCGACACGATCGGCGTCACATGGATGGTGCCTTCCAGATACGTCGGCACGTACGACGTCAGTCCGATGAGGATCGCACCGACGCCCAGCGAGATGAGGGTCGTCGTGACGAGGAGCCGCCGCGAGAAGACCCAGAGCGGCAGCACCGGCTCTGTCGCCCGGCGCTCCACCAGGATGAACGCGATGAGCAAGAGCGCTCCTAGCGCGAACGCCCCGATGCTCCAGACGGAGTTCCAGGCCCACGCCTGCCCGCCCTCCAGTACGGCGAGGATGAGCAGGCTCATTCCGAAGGTCAGCAGGATCGCGCCCGCGTAGTCGACCTTGTGCTTGCGCCGCTCGATCGACTCGTGGAACGTGCGGATGAGCATCCACCCGGCCAGGATGCACAGCGGCACGTTCACGAAGAAGATCCACCGCCACGAGGTTAACTGCGAGAAGACTCCGCCGAGGGTCGGCCCGACCACGGACGAGATCGCCCACACGCTGGCCAGGTAGCCCTGCACTTTCGCGCGCTCCGCGACGGTGTAGATGTCGCCGGCGATCGTGACCGCCATCGGCTGCACCGCGCCGGCCCCGAGCCCTTGCACCGCGCGGAACGCGATGAGTGCCGGCATGCTCCAGGCGAATCCGCAGAGCACGGAGCCGACCAGGAACAGGCCGATGCCGATGAGCACGATCGGTTTGCGCCCGATCATGTCGGACAGCTTCGCGTACACGGGAACGGACGCGGCCTGAGCGAGCAGGTACACCGAGAACAGCCAGGGGAACTGCGTGAACCCACCCAGGTCGTCGACGATCGACGGCACGGCTGTGGCGAGGATCGTCGAGTCGATGGCGACGAGTCCGGTGGTCAGCATCAGCGCGATCAGCACGGGCCCGCGCTCAGACCGGAATCCGACGCCTGCAGTGGTGGGGGAAGTCATGGTCTCCTGACGAAAGGGGTCGTTGACGTCTTGCAACTACACAGACGTTGTACATCAACGCGGCAGGGGAGGGTGCATTCCCTTGACTCCGACCGAAAGAGCGATCACAATGTGAAACATGTCTTTCACATCAGCGCAGCCGGAGAATCGGCGACAGGTCACGGATGCGCGGGCGCTGCGAGCCCTCGCGCATCCGCTGCGCCTCGCGCTGCTGAACCATCTGATGGCGTTCGGCGCCCAGACGGCCAGCCAGTGCGCGGCGGTCGTCGGCTCGACCGCGTCGAACTGCAGTTATCACCTCCGGTCGCTCGCTCGCTTCGGTCTCGTCGAGTCGGTCGACCCGGTCGACGGGCGCGAACGCCCCTGGCGCTCGACGGCGACCGGCCTGCAGTTCGGGCAGCCGGACGACCCCGCGCTCGCCATCGGGATCGACTCCGCCGAGCGGATGCTCGTCGAGAAGCAGATCGACGACGAGGCGCGGCTCACCCACCGTGCGATCGCTCAGCGCAACCAGCTGCCGGAACAGTGGCGGGATGCGTCCCTGCTCTCCGGATATTCGCTCCGGCTGACACCGGACGAGCTGCGGAAACTGGGGGAGCGGCTGGATGCGCTCATCCGCCCGTACATCGGCCTCACCCGCACCGACGCCCCCGACGGCAGCGACGTCGTCGCCCTGCACCTGAACGCTTATCTGCATCCCGACGCGGCACCCATGGATGCGGCGCCCACGGATGCGGTGCGCCCATGACCGAGACGACCGCAGCCCCAGCGCCGCACCGGCCGCGCTCGCCGCTTCTGCGCCGAGACTTCGCGCTCGTCTGGGCGAGCAGCCTGATCTCCGACACGGGGGACTGGCTGCTGATGATCGCCCTCCCGCTGTTCGCCTTCGCGGTCACCGGCTCGGCGCTCGGTGCGTCGACGGTGTTTCTCGCGGAGCTCATCCCGATGCTCGTGCTCGGCAGCTTTCTGGGCGTGCTGGTCGACCGCTGGGATCACCGGCGAACGATGATCGTCGCGAACCTGCTGCAGGGAGCCCTGCTGCTGCCGCTGCTCGCGGCCACGGCCGACCGCATGTGGATCGTCTATGCCGTGGCGGCGGTCGAGGCCTGTCTCGGCGCCATCGTCAACCCGGCGAAGCAGGCGCTCGTTCCCCGCCTGGTCGAGCCCGAGCAGTTGGGAACCGGCAACGCGCTGATGGCGGTCAGTGACAACCTGTCGCGCCTGATCGGCTCTCCGCTCGGCGGCCTCGCCTTCGCGACCGTCGGCCTGCCCGGAGTCGTGGCGATCGACGCGGCGAGCTATCTCGTGAGCGCGGCGCTGGTGGCGGCGAGTCGGCCGCGGCCGGGACAGACCCCGCAGGGCTCGGATGCGCATCCGGCAGCCGATCCGCTGCCCCGGCCGCACTTCCTCCGCCAGTGGCTCGACGGCCTGTCGACGATCCGGCGGGTGCGTCCGCTCGGCGCCGTCACGGGCATCACGACGCTTGCGCAGTTCTCACAGGGGATCTTCCTCGTGCTGTTCATCGTCTACGTCGTGCAGAACCTTGGCGCCGCCGACGCCGAGGTCGGTCTGCTGCGCGGCGTGCAGGCCATCGGCGGGGTCGTTGGGGGCCTGTTGACCGGTGTGCTGATCAAGAGGTTCAGCCCGCGCACGCTCGTCGGCTGGGGATACCTCTTATTCGGTGCCATCTCGCTGCTCACGTGGAACCTGTCGGGTGTGACCACCGTCGTCTGGGTCTACGTCGGTCTCTTCATCGCCGTCGGCATCCCCGCGGTCGCGACGATGAGCGGAATGATCACGATCGTGCAGCGGGTGACGCCGCCGGAGGCCCTCGGCCGGGTCTTCGCGAGCGTCACCACCTTCGGTGGCGCGGCCCAGGGTGCGGGGCTGCTCGTTGCGGGGCTGCTCGCCGAGCATCTCGACGTGGTCACCATCCTGAACGGCCAGGCCGGGGTCTACCTCCTGTGCGGTGTCCTCGGCCTGGCACTCCTTGGCGAGCGCGGAGCCTCGGCCAGACGCTGACCCCAGGCGGGGCAGGCCCGACCGTCACGGCCGGATCTTCCTTGCGGCGTCGGGGGCGCATCCCATTCAATGGGGGCATGAGCACCGTCGACCCAACCATCGCCCGCAAGCTCAGGGAGAGCAGACGGCCGTCGACCGCGAGAGTCGTCACGGTGCTGCTTCTGCTCTTGCTCGGCGGGCTCCTTGCCGGATACGGCTGGGGGAGCACCGGCCGTCTCATGGACGAAGCCGTCGTCGCTCCCGACGCGACCGCCATCATCGCCATCCCGATCGGCATGCTGGTGTCGATCGTCTCGTCGATCGCTTGGGCCGCGATCGTCATGAAACGCAGCGACCTCGGGATGATGTACGGCACCGCCGCGACACTCCTGGGTGCCGGTGCCGGCGTGCTGCTCGCCTCCCGGGGCTACGCCGACGCGACACCGGTCGTTGTGATCGGGTCGGGTATTCTCGCGCTCGCCGTCGTGTGCCTGGTGCTCGGCGTCGCGGCCGCCGCGGCCCGCGCCCGCAAGGCTCGCGCCGAAGACGCGGCGATGCGCACCGGCACGCTCGCGACAGGGACCGTCTCCGACAAGGGGTACACGGTGTTCCGCGAGAGCAGTCGCATCCTGACCACCGTCACGTTCACGTTCACCGATGTGCACGGGGTGCAGCGCTGGGTGCAGCGCACGATGACGATCAATGCCGCCGACCCGGTCGAGAACGGGCAGGAGACCCGCCTCTGGTACGACGCCGCGAACCCGGGGAACGACCGGGCTATCGTCGTCGAACTGGCGCACCGCTCGCCACTCCGGGCGCCCTGAGGCGCTGACCACACCCTTTCACGCGAAACTCGCCCCGGATTGCGCGGGATTGCGAGGATGTGCACGTAGGGTGGCCGTGTGTGGCGACTCGACAAGAAAACTGAGGATGACGACATGATGTCGGACATTCCGGACGACGACGCCCTGAACCCCCAGAACACGACGTCTCCGCACGCCCTGAGCCTGGGCGATCCGGGGCTGGTGGCAGGCAACATCGCCGAGCCCGTCTGGCAGCGCTGGCGCGACGAGATCGCGGCGCTCGGCGGTGCATCCCCTCTCCTTCACTTCGAAGACGGTCCGCGCACGCGAATCGAGCTGAGCTCGACTCACCCCGGCGGGCTGCCCCCGTTCATCACGGGCCAGAGCACGTTGCTGTCGAGCCTGATCCGGGATGAGCTCGCGCTGCGTTCCGCCCGGGCGGCGGCGAACGCCATCACCGCCAAGGGCATCGAGCTGCGGTCGGTGCGGGGCATCGAATCGGTGCATCTCGCGATCGGCCTCGCGCAGTGGCGTCACGGCGGCGATGAGTTCACCGCTCCCATCCTTCTCCGCCCGCTCGCCATCCGGCGGTACGGCCGCGACTTCGAGCTGAAGCTCAAGGGTCAGCCTTTCCTGAACCCGGAACTGGCCCGCGCGCTCGCCGAGCAGTTCCAGATCACGCTCGACGCCGACGCCTTCGTGGCGCTCGCGCTCACCAACGGCGTCTTCAAGCCGCAACCGGTGATCGACCGCCTGCGTGGCCTCACCTCCCACCTTCCTTGGTTCAATGTGCAGCCGCGGCTCGTCGTCTCCTCGTTCGCCGACGTCGCCACGGCCATGCGCGCCGAGGCAGAAGACCTCGACACCGTGGTGCTGGATGCGCTGGCCGGCAACCCGTCCGCCCGTCGCACCGTCGAGAGCGCGTTCAATCCGGTCACCTCCCTGCGTCAAGACGAGCGCCCGCCGGCCACGGATAACCTGCTGCTCGACGCCGACGAGGAGCAGGAGAACGTCGTCGCGCAGATCGCCGCGGGAAACTCCGTCGTCGTCAAGACCCTGCCCGGAACCGGCGGCACCCAGACGATCGTCAACGCGATCGGTGCGCTGGTCGGTCAGCACAAGCGGGTTCTCGTCGTGAGCCCGCGCCGGTCGAGTCTCGACGACATCAACCACAGGCTCGGGCAGGTCGGTCTCCCCGGTCTCGCCGTGACCCCGCGCACGCTGCGCCGTGACGTCATCCAGTCGATCGGACGCAACGAGAAGGCCACCCAGCCGCGCGTGACCGACGTCGACGACGCCCTCGTGCGTCTGCGCAAGGTGCTGCTCGACTACCGCGCCGCGCTGACCCGCCGCGATCCGGTGCTGCACGTGTCGGTGCTCGAGGCGCTCGGCGAACTCTCGCGGCTGTCGCTGCTGCCAACGCCACCGTCGACGACCGCGCGACTCGACCGCCAAGCGATCGAGCTGCTCGCCGACGACCGCGCGAACGCAGCGGATTCGCTCATCAAGGCCGCGCGCCTGGGTGAATTCCGTTACGGACCGAACGACTCGCCCTGGTACGGCGCCTCCTTCTCGACGACCGCGGAAGGCAACGCCGCGCACGAGCTCGCGAAGAAGCTCAACCGCGCCGAACTGCCGCGGCTCATCGAGCGCGCCAAGAGCCTCATCGGTCAGACCAGGATGCGTCCCTTCGAGACCATCGCGGAGCTCGGGGTGTACCTCCGCCTGCTGCTCGACGTGCGCGAGACGCTCGACAAGTTCCAGCCAGCCGTCTACGACCGCTCGCTCGCCGAACTCATCGCCGCGACGGCGACCCGGCGCGAGTCCGCCACCATGTCGGGCGCCAACCGTCGCCGGCTTCGCAAGCTCGCCCTCGAATACGTGCGCCCGGGCGTGCATGTCACCGACCTCAACGAGAGCCTGCGGCGCATCCAGCAGCAGCGCATCCTCTGGCAGCGGTTCGCGGCGGCTGGAGTCGTTCCCGAGCTTCCGGTGGGGCTCGCGGATGTGCAGGTCGCCTACCAGCGTGTAGCCGAAGACCTCGCGCGCCTCGACATCCCGCTGCGTCGCACCGGTTCGCAGAACTCGCTCTCGATGCTGCCGATCGACGAGCTGACCCGGCAGATCGCGGGACTGGCCGCCGAATCCGAGGTGCTGGCCAACCTGCAGGAGCGCACGGCTCTGCTCGGTGAACTGCGCGACAGGAAGCTCGACCCCCTGCTCGCCGACCTCTCGCGCCGCCACGTGCCCGAGAGCCAGGTCAGCGCCGAACTGGAACTCGCCTGGTGGCAGTCGGTGCTCGAGACACTTCTCGCCTCCGATCGCGCGCTGCTGAGCGCCAACACGGGCGTGCTCGACCGGCTCGAGGCCGACTTCCGGCTCGTCGACGAAGCCCACGCCTCCGCAACGGGTCAGCAGCTGGCCTGGATGCTCGCCGAGACCTGGAAGATCGGCATCGTCGACTGGCCCGACGAAGCGGCAGCGCTCAAGAAGCTGCTGAAGACCGACCAGCCGACCGCCGCGACGCTGAACGCAGCGGCTCCGCACCTCGCGCGTCCGCTCGCACCGGTCTGGCTCGTCTCCCCGTACGAGGTGCCGAGCATCAGCAGCGACGTCTCGTTCGACGCTGTGTTCCTCGTCGACGCCGGCGCCTCGAGCCTCGCCGAGAACGTGCCGGTCATCCGACGTTCACGGCAGATCGTCGCGTTCGGCGACCCGGTCACGCAGACGCCGTCGCGGTTCGACATCGGTGTACACGAGTACGGCAAGACGGTCGAAGACGTCGACGTCGACGCAGCCCACGCCGACTCGGCCCTCGCGCAGCTCTCGGAGCTCCTGCCGGTCTACACGCTCACCCGCAGCTACCGTGCCGGCGGAGAAGACCTCGCCGACCTCGTCAACCGCCGGTTCTACGGCGGCAAGATCGACTCCCTGCCCTGGGCGGGAACGTACCTGGGTCACGGCAGTCTCACCCTCAACTACGTCACCGGTGGCCAGGGGATGCCCGACACCGACACCGGAGCCGTCGAGAGCACCGACGCCGAGGTGTCGAAGGTGGTCGAGCTCGTGCTGGAGCACGCGTCGAACCGCCCCCGCGAATCCCTCATGGTGATCACGGCGAGCGAGCGTCACGCGGTGCGCGTGAACCAGGCCGTGCTCGCGGCGTTCGCGAAGCGCACCGAGCTGGCCGACTTCATCCTCAAAGACCGCGCCGAGCCGTTCACCGTCGTCACCCTGGAGCAGTCGGTGGCGCAGAGCCGCGACAGGGTCATCTTCTCGATCGGCTACGGACGCACGCCCCACGGCCGTCTGCTCTCCAACTTCGGTTCACTCGCCGAGCCGGGCGGTGAGCGACTTCTCGCCGTCGGCATGACGAGGGCTCGTCGCTCGATGGACATCGTCTCCTGCTTCAAGCCCGACGACATCGACGACACCAGGATGCGCCACGGCATCGCCGCCCTGGCCCAGGTTCTGGGTGAGGCCGACCAGATCACCGCATCCACGCCCCAGTATCTGAGCCACGACACCGAGCCGATGCTGCTCGACCTGGCGAAGCGTCTCGTGCGGCGGGGCCTCGACGTGCAGCTCGGGTATCGCGGAAAGCTCTCGCTCGTCGCGTCGAACGCGGGCCGTGCCGTCGTCGTGGAGACCGATGACGATGTGAACAGCGGCAGCCTCCGTGAGTCGCTCCGGCTGCGTCCGGATGTGCTGCGCCGCCTCGGCTGGCACTACCTGCGCGTGCACAGCTTCGAGCTCTTCGCCGACCCCGACGCCGTTGCGGGGCGCATCGCCACACTCATCGGCGTGACCGACGTCTCGACTGAGACGGCGCCCATCACCATCCCCGTCGTTCCCGCTGCATCCTGACAGCGTCTTCGCGCGGCGGCGGTTACGCTTGACGGGTGACTGAACCACCCGTTCGACGGCACCGGCGCGCGCAGCTGCCGGCGGCGGCAGGAACCGACCCGACGCCTCAGGCGACGGATGCGCCCGCCCGCGCCGCCGAAGACACCGACCGCGCCTGGGGGGACCGCGGCGCGGACACCAACGACGAGCGGCTCAAGCAGGACGTTCCGCCGCACTGGTGACGCGCATCCCGCGCTATCGCGCTGAGTGCCAGACGCGACCCACGGCTACTCGGCGTGCTTGCCGGTGCCGGGCGCGACGTCGGGGAGCTGCGTCGTTGGGGCACCGGATGCCGCAGCGGCGTCGGCCGGCACGCTCTGCTGCGCCTGCAGCAGGTCGCGGATCTCGGTGAGCAGGTCGATGTCGGTGACCGGTGCATCCGGCTGTACGACGCCCTTGTTGCGGAGCTTCTGCGCGTGGTTCTTGGCCAGGTTGATCGGGTAGACGAACACGAAGTAGACGATGACCGCCACGATCAGGAACTGGATGGCCGCTCCGACGACGACGCCGAATTTGATCGTCGCATCGCCGATCGGCACGTTGAGCGCGTTCTCCAGGTCATCCGCGTGGAACAGCGCGCCGATCAACGGGTTGAAGACACTGTTGACGATCGAGTTGACGACAGCGGTGAACGCGGCGCCGATGACGACCGCGACAGCGAGATCGATGACGTTACCGCGGAGGATGAACTCCTTGAAACCTTTGAGCATGGACGTTCCTTTCGATGAGGATCAGGACGAACTGGAGGCGGAGGACGACGACGAGGACGAGGTGGTTGACGGAGTCGATGGGGCAGAACCCGCCGAGCTGCCTGACGTCGAGCCGGAGTCGCCGGAGCCGGAGCCGGAGCCTGAGCCTGAGCCTGAGCCTGAGCCTGAGCTCTTGCCGCCGTCCGACGCGGCCGACTTCCCGCGGGAGTCGGTGCGGTAGAACCCCGAGCCGTTGAACGTCACGCCGACCGCACCGAAGACCTTGCGAAGGCTGCCGCCGCAGGTCGGGCAGACGGTCAGCGCGTCGTCGGTGAACGCCTGGTGGATGTCGAAGGCGGTTCCGCAGTCACGGCACGAATACGAGTATGTGGGCAAGGAGGGCTCCAGAAGGATGGGGGTGTCGGGTGGCGCAGGAGGTCAGGAGAACTGGACGATCCTGGTCGGCGTGACCGCGCCGTCGACGGGTTGATCGTGGCGTTCGCGCGGCACCTCGTCCAGCAGTTCGGAGTCGTAGAGCACGGCGTACACCGGGGGACATTTTTCCATGCTCCCCAGGGTCTTGTCGAAATAGCCGCGCCCCCAGCCCATCCGCATGCCATCGGCGCCGACCGCGGCGGCAGGGATGACGATGAGGTCGACGTCGTTGATCGCGATCGGGCCGAGCAGTTCGCCGACGGCCTCGGGCATCCCGAAGAGTCCCTCGGTCTCCGTCTCGCCATCGCCGGTCGTCCAGTCGAGCAACCCGTCTTCGCGGGAGATCGGGAGCAGAACGCGGAGCCCTTGCTCATGCGCCCAGTTGAGGAACGGCCGGGTGTCCGGCTCGATCGGCGTCGACAGGTAGCAGGCCACCGAGCGGGCGGAGAGATCGGTCGCGAGATCGACGAGGTTGCGGGTCAGCCCCGCCGTCGCCGCGGCGCGTTCCGGGCCGGTGAGGTTCTGCCGTCGCTCGCGGAGTTCGGCGCGGAGCGCACGCTTGCGATGGGCCGCAGTATCCGAATCCATGACGCAATCCTAGGAGATTGCGCGCCAGACCCCCGCTCAATGCCGATAACCTGAACATCATGGCAAAGCGAGTATCGAAGGCAGTCATTCCCGCGGCAGGGCTCGGAACCCGGTTCCTGCCTGCAACCAAGGCGATGCCGAAGGAGATGCTTCCCGTCGTCGACAAGCCCGCGATCCAGTATGTGGTCGAAGAGGCTGTGGATGCGGGGCTCCACGATGTGCTGATGATCACCGGGCGCAACAAGAACGCTCTCGAGAACCACTTCGACCGCGCCACCGAGCTCGAGGCGTCGCTGAAGAAGAAGGGCGACACCGACCGTCTGCAGAAGGTGAACTACTCCACCGACCTCGCCGACATGCACTACGTGCGTCAGGGCGACCCGAAGGGTCTCGGTCACGCCGTTCTGCGCGCGAAGATGCACGTCGGCGACGAGCCGTTCGCTGTGCTGCTCGGTGACGACATCATCGACAGCCGCGACCCCTTGCTCAGCCGGATGCTCGAGGTGCAGGAGGAGAAGAACGCGACGGTGGTCGCCCTCCTCGAGGTCGACCCCGACTCCATCCACCTCTACGGCGCCGCAGCCGTCGAGACCACCGACGAAGACGACGTCGTGCGCATCACCGGGCTCGTCGAGAAGCCCGACCGCGAGCACGCGCCCTCCAACCTCGCCATCATCGGCCGCTACGTTCTGCGCCCCGAGGTGTTCGGTGTGCTCGAGAAGACGGAGCCGGGCAAGGGCGGCGAGATCCAGCTCACCGACGCCCTCCAGACCCTGGCGGCAGACACCGAGATCGCCGGCGGCGTCTACGGCGTCGTCTTCCGCGGGCGCCGGTACGACACCGGCGACCGCCTCGACTACATCAAGGCCATCGTGCAGCTCGCCGTCGACCGCGCCGACCTCGGCCCCGAGCTGCGCCCGTGGTTGCGCGAGTTCGCCGCAGGCCTCGATGACGCTCCCGCCGACTACGACGTCGTCGAAGAGATGACCGCCGCGCCCTCCGACTCGCTCGCCGAGTCGGTCGACTAGCGCCGCCGCGACGAGAGGAAGGTCTGTGGCGATCGTCGTTCCGACTTTGAGCGAGGGCAAGATCGCGCTCCGACCCATCCGGCTCCGGGATGCCCGGGGCCTGGAACGCTCGCTACTCGACAACCGGAGCTGGTTGCGGCAGTGGGAGGCGACGAGCCCGTACGCGCCGATGTCGTTCGACACCCGGTCGAGCATCCGTTCGCTGCTCGCCAATGCCCGCGCCGGCCACGGCCTGCCGTTCATCGTCGAGTACGACGGGGAGCTCGCCGGGCAGTTGAACGTGTCGTCGATCACCTACGGCTCGCTGTCGTCGGCGACGATCGGCTACTGGATTTCCGAGAAGTTCGCGGGCCGCAACATCACGCCGACCGCCGTCGCCCTCGCCACCGACTACTGCTTCTACCAGCTCGGCCTGCACAGGATGGAGATCTGCATCCGTCCGGAGAACCAGCCGAGCCTGCGGGTCGTCGAGAAACTGGGCTTTCGTTACGAGGGCCTTCGCCGGCGGTACATCCACATCAACGGCGACTGGCGCGACCACTTCTGTTTCGGGCTGGTCTCCGAGGAGCTCACCCAGGGAGTGCTGCGGCGCTGGCTCGACGGGCAGGCGCCGACGGACGCGGCCACGGTCACGGCGGAGGATCGTGCCGCGGCCGCCACGGGCATCCCGATCGCCCGAGATCGCTAGAGCTTTCGGAACACACCCGACCGACTGACCGGCCGCCGGCGGTTGCACCCCCTACCGTGGAGACATGAATGGGGACGTGATGGGCGGCGGGGTGGTTGTCGCCATCGCGGCCGCACTCTGGCTGGCCTACCTGATTCCCGTGTGGTCGCGTCGGCGTGAATACATCGCCACCGAGCGCAACGCCGTGCGTCTGCAGCAGACTCTGCGCATCCTCGCCGAGACGAGCGAGATGCCCGAAGAGGTTCGCCTCGAGGCGAGCGCTCGCGCGGTGGCCGAGCAGCAGCGCATCCTGAAGCGCGCCGAGCAGCGCACCATGGCCGAAGCGCGAGCCGCGGCGGCAGCGCGCGCCCGTCGGGAGCACGCCGTCGCCGAAGCGGAACGTCTCGCCGCCGAAGAAGCGGAGCGCACCGCCCTGCAGGCCATCGCCGTGGAGCGGGCCGCCCGCGCGGCTGCGGCCCAGCGCGCGAGCGTTCTGGCCGCTGCGACCGTCGGCCCCGCACTCTCCCCGCAGCGTCGACGCCGCTTGCGTCGTGCTCGCGCTCTCAGCTCGGTCGTCCTCACAGTGGCATTGGTCGGCGTTTTCGGCGGCCTCGCCGCGGTCATCGTCTCCGGGGCGTGGCTGTTGCTTGCCGCGTCGACGGTGGTCGGTGCAGCAGCCATCGGGATGCTCGGCCGCCTCGCGCGCCCGCAGCAGGCCGAGACCGTCGGCCGCGCACAACGGATCGCCCCCGCGGCTCCTGCCCTCTACGACGATGCGCAGCACGAGGTGCGGGTCGAGGCGCGCGCTCCGCGTCAGACCTGGACGCCGCAGCCCCTGCCCAAGCCTCTGCACCTCTCCCGCGGTACGATCGCGGCCAGCGCGATGGCCTCCATCGATGCCGCGACCGAGCTGCGCCGCGCCGCCGCCCGCGCCGAGATCGACCGCAAGGCGGCCGAGTTCGCACCCGATGGCTCGCCCTCTGTGACGCTGGCGCCGCTCGCGCCCATCGCGCCGGTGGCACCCCTGCGGCCGGCCGCTGCCGTTGCTCCGCAGGTGCCGGTCGCACCGGTGGCGACCGCCTCGAACCGCTACGCCGCGATGGGTGTCGTCGACGGTCTGAGCGACGGAGCGATCGACCTGGATGCGGTTCTGCGCCGCCGACGCGCCGCCAGCTGACCCGATTCGGTATCCACCCCGCGCGGGTGATATCGTGGCTGAAGTTCAAGGGGCTATGGCGCAGTTGGTAGCGCGCTTCGTTCGCATCGAAGAGGTCAGGAGTTCGAATCTCCTTAGCTCCACCACTTGGCTGACAAGTCATCATCGAAGAAGGCCACCCCTCGGGGTGGCCTTCTTTGTTTGCGCCCGTGGCGTCGCTCGGTGGCTAAGGGAACGAGTCGATCGCATCTCGAAACTAAAATTACATGTTTTGGCATTAAGAATGTTTTCTTGCGGAAATCCGTTCTCGAAGTCGCGAGGGTAGCGCCGTGATACTCACACATGTCCGAATGCGAACCGAGCACTCGGATCGATGTCGAGTTGCCCGTAAGGGGATGCGCGAGCTGCTCCGGCCTCGAAAGCTGATTCGGCGCACGTCGAAGGGCCGCGACCGATATGGGGGGTTCCACGTCTTCGCGTGCGCCTTGCCCGCCGGCGCTGGACCTCGTACAATCGCATGAGCGATATCAGAACGCGCTGTTCTATTATCGAACATCCGCCTTGACGACAGTCGGGCTGCCGCACGATGAAGTGAGGAGCACACAGTGCAGTTCCACCACCACGGGTATGTGTCAGGGGATCCGCGCATCCAGCCTGCAGCCGGCGTCGGTATCGATCGCCCCGCCGAGCTGCCCGACCTGGTCGATGTGCTCATCGTCGGAAGCGGCCCCGCAGGGATGATCGCGGCCGCCCAGCTGTCCCAGTTTCCGGGCATCACGACCCGCATCGTGGAGCGGCGCGGTGGGCGACTGGCGATCGGCCAGGCCGACGGCATCCAGGCCCGCAGCGTGGAGACGTTCCAAGCTTTCGGGTTCGCCGAGCGCATCATCGCCGAGGCGTACCGCATCACCGAGATGGCCTTCTGGAAGCCGGACCCGAACGATCCCACGAAGATCGCGCGCGCGGCACGCGCGGTCGACGACCCGACGGGCATCAGCGAGTTTCCGCACCTCATCGTGAATCAGGCGCGCGTGCTCGATTACTTCGCCGAAGTCATGGCCGGCTCGCCCACGCGCATGGTTCCCGACTACGGCTACGAGTTCAGCCGCCTGCACGTGGACGAGGCGGGCGAGCATCCGGTGACCGTCACACTCGTGCACACCGCGGGCGAGCGCGCGGGGCAGGAGCGCACCGTGCGCGCGAAGTACGTGCTCGGTGCGGATGGGGCGCGCAGCAAAGTGCGGGACTCCATCGGATGCACGCTGGCCGGAGACCAGGCCAACCACGCCTGGGGTGTCATGGATGTGCTCGTGGTCACCGACTTTCCCGACATCCGCACCAAGTGCGCCATCCAGTCGGGGGCGG
Source organism: Leifsonia sp. NPDC058292 (assembly GCF_042880955.1). Classification (NCBI taxonomy): domain Bacteria; kingdom Bacillati; phylum Actinomycetota; class Actinomycetes; order Micrococcales; family Microbacteriaceae; genus Leifsonia; species Leifsonia sp. NPDC058292. Next base: position 76,435 of record NZ_JBHVYL010000013.1, on the reverse strand, counting down.
GCGGCAACATCCTGCTCATCCCGAGGGAGGGCGGGCACCTGTTCCGCATGTACGTCGACCTCGGCGAGGTCGCGGCCGACGACGCGGGCCGGGTGCGCGAGACCACGATCGAGCAGATCATCGACAAGGCCAACGAGATCATGCATCCGTATCACCTCGATGTTCGCAACGTCGCCTGGCACAGCGTCTACGAGGTGGGCCACAGGCTCACCGACCGGTTCGACGACGTGCCGCTGGATGAGGTGGGAAGCCGCACGCCGCGGGTCTTCATCGCGGGCGACGCCTGCCACACGCACAGCGCGAAGGCCGGCCAGGGGATGAACGTCTCCATGCAAGACGGATTCAACCTCGGCTGGAAGCTCGGGCACGTGCTCGAAGGTCGAAGCCCGGAGAGCCTGCTGAGCACGTACTCAGCCGAGCGGCAGGTGATCGCGAAGAACCTGATCGATTTCGACAAGGAGTGGTCGTCGCTGATGGCCGCGCGACCCGACGAGCTGGCCGACCCCACCGAGCTCGAAGACTTCTACGTGAGAACCGCCGAGTTCCCGGCCGGATTCATGACGCAGTATCCGCCGTCCCTGCTGATCGGGGAGGCCCACGATCAAGCGCTCGCCACAGGGTTCCCGATCGGCAAGCGGTTCAAGTCGGCCGTCGTGACGCGGGTGTGCGACGCCAACCCGATCCACCTCGGTCATCACGCCACGGCGGATGGGCGCTGGCGCATCTACGTGTTCGCCGACGAGGCGCGCGCAGGAGAGGATTCGCCGACGTCGAGGCTCGCCGAGTGGATTGCACGCTCGCCGGAATCGCCTGTCGTCGCCCACACGCCCGAGGGTGCGGATGCGGGCGCCTGGTTCGATGTGAAGGTCATCTACCAGCAGGATCACACCGGGGTGGACATGGGCTCGGTGCACGAGGCGTTCAAACCCCGGGTCGGCCCGTTCGAACTGATCGACTACGAGAAGGTCTACGCCGCCGACCCCGCGGCGGACATCTTCGAGCTGCGGGGAATCGATCGCGCCGGCGCCATCGTCATCGTGCGCCCGGACCAGTACGTCGCGAACGTGCTGCCGCTGACGGCGACGTCGGAGCTGGCGGAGTTCTTCCGCCCGATCATGGGCGCCGTCAGCCCTCAGACAACGAGCAGCACAGCGAGCACCAGCATCAGCACGGCGATGCCACCGTCGAGGATGCGCCAGGCGACCGGTCTCGCGAACACGGGCGCAAGGTAGCGGGCGCCGAAGCCGAGCAGACCGAACCAGAGCGCGCTCGCGATCACCGCACCGGCGCCGAAGACCCAGCGCCCAGGATCCCCATGCGAGGCGGAGAGTGAGCCGAGTAGCAGAACGGTGTCCAGATACACGTGCGGGTTCAGCCAGGTGAGCGCCAGGCAGGTGCCGACGGCGGCAAGCAGGCTGGTCGCCGCCGAGCCCGACGCCGCCCGGAGCTCTTCGGGACGCAGCGCGCGGCGTGCGGCGAACAGCGCATAAAGAACGAGGAACGCGAAGCCGGCCCATCGAACGATCTCGAGGGCTAGCGGCGCGGCCTTGATGACGAGCCCGATGCCGGCGACGCCCGCGGCGATCAGAATCGCGTCGCTCACGATGCAGATCAGCACGATCGGGAGCACGTGCTCGCGGCGCAGACCCTGACGCAGCACGTAGGCGTTCTGGGCGCCGATCGCCACGATGAGGGAGAGGCCTGCGCCCAGCCCGGTGAGCAGGGTGGCGAAAACGGCGGCGGGAGTCACAGCGTCGACTCTAAGGAGAATGGCGTCGACAGTGAAGCTCAATTTTCTGATGGGACATTAGTATCGCTAATGATGGACGCCAGCACGGATCAGCTTCGCACCCTCGCCGCGGTGGTCGACCTGGGGACCTTCGACCGCGCCGCCGACGCGCTCCGCATCACCCCGTCGGCGGTCAGTCAGCGGATGAAGGGGCTCGAACAGCAGGTGGGCCGGGTGCTCGTGCTTCGAACCAAGCCGATCGAGCCGACGGATGCCGGGCGCATCCTGCTGCGGCTCGCCCGCCAGGTCGCCCTGCTCGAGACCGAAGCGCTGGATGCCCTTGGCGCAGGCGAAGGAACAGCACGGCCCGCCATCCCGCTCGTGATCAACGCGGACTCGCTGGCGACCTGGGTGCTTCCCGCTCTCGCCGGCATCCCCGATGTGAGCTTCGAGATCACGCTGGACGACCAGGACCACACGCTCGACCGGCTTCGAGACGGAACCGCGATGGGGGCGATCACCTCCGACCCAGAGCCGGTCGCGGGGTGCGTGGTCAGCCGCCTCGGTTCTATGCGCTACCGGCCCGCAGCGAGCCCGGACTTCGTCGAGCGGTACTTGAACGCCGGCAGCGATCCCGCCCGCCTCGGCCGTGCGCCGATGCTCGTGTTCGATCGCAAAGATGTTCTGCAAGACCGCTACTTGGCGTCGACGGCGGACGGCGCGCATCCGCCGCGCCACTTCGTGCCCGCCTCGACCGAATTCGTGCGCGCCGCCGAACTCGGACTCGGTTGGGGGATGCTGCCCGATCTGCAGGCAGCGCCGCTCATCGCCGACGGGCGGCTCGTCGTTCTCGACGACGAGGGTGCGATCGACGTTCCGTTGTACTGGCAGCAATGGTCGGTGGAGTCAGCGACGCTCGCCCGGGTGGCGGCCGCGCTGGCCGAGGCCGCGCGGACTACCCTGCGCTGACACCGCCGCCCGGGCCGCCGCCGCCGCCCGCGCTCCCGCCGCCGCCGCGAAGCGTGCCGAAGAACGCGTGCATATCGGCCGCGACGAGGTCGGGTGTCTGCTTGGCGGTGAAGTGTCCGCCCGTCGGCAGGTCGTTCCAGAACCGGATGTCGTCATAGGTGCGTTCGGCGTAGTGCCGAGGGAAGCCCCGCTCTCCCCACTGGATGGAGACGCCGACCGGCACGCCGATGCGGGGCATCGAGGGCTCGTCCTTGTCGTCGTAGTAGGCGCGGAACGAGGTGCCGATGGTGCCCGTGAACCAGTAGAGCGAGATGGTGGTGAGCAGGTCATCCGTGCTCCAGTAGTCGGAGATTCTCGACCCGCCGCTCCACTCCCGGAACTTCTCGACCAGCCAGGCCGCGAGCCCGGCGGGCGAGTCGGTCAAGCCGACGGCCAAGGTGTCGGGGCGGGTCGACTGCTGGCTCGAGTATGCGCTGGCGCGCTTCCACTTGCGGTCGAGCCAGGCGACGAACTCCTCTTCCTCCGCCGTCAGGTCGGCCCCGCGCTCGGCGGGAGGGAACGCCGCGTGCGTCGCGAACAGAGCGACCACCGATTCGGGATGCGTTGCCGCGAGGCGATCGCTCACCCAGGTTCCGACATCCTCGCCGTAGGTGGCGTACTTCGCGTAGCCGAGCACCTGGGTCATCAGCGTGTGCCAGCGCTCTGCCACGGCGGGTGAGGTGAACGGATCGGCCATCGGCTCGGAGAATCCGTAGCCGGGCAGCGACGGGATCACGACGTCGAGAGCGTCGTCGGAGGAGCCGCCGAACGCCGCGGGATCGGCCAGGCGCTCGGCCAGCGGCAGCAGCTCGATGAACGAGTACGGCCAGCCGTGGCTCAGGATGATCGCCTCCGGTTCGCCGGAGCCTCGCTCGCCGGAACCCTGCCGGCGCTGCGCCTCGAGCCGCACGAAGTGGACGCGCTCGCCCTTCACCATCGCCGTGAACTGGGGATACCGGTTGAGTCTCTCTTCCGCTGCCCGCCAGTCGAACGTGTCGTGCCACTGTGTCATCAGAGTGCGCAGGTAGGGGATGTCGACCCCGGCATCCCACGGCTCGGCGGGTGTCTGCACCGGATACCGCGTTCGCGCGAGCCGCTGCTTCAGATCGTCGATCTCCGCGTCGGGGATGGCGATGCGGAACGGCGCTGGTTGAGCTTCCATGGCTCGACAGTAGCGCTAGCCGCCGACACGCTCGCTCGCCATCGAGGAACGGCTCTCAGGCGCGGAAGCCGGCGCTGACCAGCGAACGAGACGCCCTGCGCCTCCTTCACCAGCAGCCGGAACGCTCCGTTCGTGCACACGAAACTGACCGTCAGCGTCTGCCTGTCCGCTGGGGTGATCGCGATGGCGATGGTGCCCGAACCGGCGCCGTCCGCGTGCATCACCTCGTGGTAGCCGCGGGGCGACGCGCGGCCGGCGACCCACGACGAGCGCGGTCGAGACGCCTATCGCAGCGGCCGAGAAGACCGCCGAACGCCACTATCGGGCCCGCATGGATCGAGGCTACCGCTGCCAGCGAATGCACGGGAGAGCGCGCGTAGCATCGGACTCGTGAAAAGCTGGAGGACCGCGCTGGTGGCGTTCATCGTCGATGTGGCGTTGGTGCTGGTCTTCGTGCTGATCGGCCGTCGCAGTCACGCTGAGGCGGAGACGTTCGCGGGCGTGCTCGACACCCTCTGGCCGTTCCTTCTCGGGCTGGTGCTCGGGTGGCTGGTGACCCTCGCCTGGCGTCGCCCGCTCGCTGTGGCGTGGCCGGGCATCCCGCTGTGGCTGATGACGGTGGCCGTGGGTATGCTGCTGCGAGAGGCCACGGGTCAGGGCGTTCAGCCGAGCTTCATCATCGTGGCGACGATCGTTCTCGGGGTCTTCCTCGTCGGCTGGCGCCTGCTCGCACTCCCGTTCGCGCGCCGACGCGCGCTGCGCCGAGCGGCGTAGCCGCCCGCGCGCCCGCTCCCGCCCGCGCGCCCGCTCCCGCGCCGCGAGGGGCGAGTCGTTGCGGCCTGAGGCGGGCGCTAGCCCGCAACAACTCGCCCCTCGACGCCCGCCGGCGGGATCAGAGCGAGGGCACGAGCAGGGTTGCGATGGTGAAGATCGCGAGGCCGGCGATCGCGCCGACGACCGTGCCGTTGATGCGGATGAACTGGAGGTCGCGGCCGACCTGCAACTCGATCTTCTCGGTGGTCTCGCGGGCGTCCCAGCCGGTGACCGTGTCGCTGATGACGCTGGCGATGTCGTGCCGGTACGTCGTCACCAGGTGGGCTGCCGCATCCCGGAGCCACGTGTTGACCCTGGCGCCGAGGGCGGGATCGGCCGCGAGGCGTTCGCCCGCGTCGGCGATGGCGGCTTCGGCCCGGCGGCGCAGTTCGCTGTTCGGGTCGCTGAGGGCATCGATCGCGGCCGTCCGCGCCGCCACCCACACGGTGCCGGCGAGCTCTCGCACGCGCGGGTCGTCGAACGCCCGGCCCTTGGCGGTCTCGAGTTTCGCGATGGTGGCCTCGTCGTGCTGGAGGCGGTCGGCGAGCTCGGCGAGGTAGCCGTCGAGCGCCGCACGCAGGCGGTGGTCGGGATTCGCGCGCACGTCGGCCACGAACTTGCGCACCTCGGTAGCGGCGCGGTCGTCGACGATGCGGTCGACGAACGACGGCACCCAGGAGGGCAGTCGGCCGGAGACGAGGGCGCCGAACGCATCCGGATTGGCCTCCAGCCACTCGCCGAGACGGTCGAGGGCGAGGTCGACGGCCTCGTGATGTCCACCGGATTCGAGCACCCGGGCGGCGAGGCGACCGAGCGGGGGCGCCCACTCCGGCTCGATGAGGTGGCGGCGGGCGATGGCCTCGATCGCGTCGCGCATCTCGTCGTCGTCGAGAAGGGAGGCGAGCCCGCGCACCGCGGTCGAGGCTTCGGCCACCACGCGACGCGCGTTCTGCGGCTGGGCGACCCAGCCGCCGACCGCCCGGGCGACGTCGATCGACCCGAGTTTGGTCGACACGACCTCGTCGGAGAGGAAGTTGGTCTCCACGAACTCGCCGAGGCTCTGACCGATCTCGTCTTTGCGGTTCGGGATGATCGCGGTGTGCGGGATGCGCAGCCCCAGCGGGTACCGGAACAACGCCGTCACGGCGAACCAGTCGGCGAGGGCACCGACCATTCCGCCCTCGCTGGCCGCTCGAACGTAGCCGAGCCACGGGTAGGCGCCCTGCAGGGCGAACGACACGCTGAACACCGCCGCCATGAACACGAGCAGACACACTGCGAGCGTTTTCATGCGGCGCAGCCCGCTGCGACGTTCCTGGTCGGCGGGGGAGAGGATGCGGCCGGGCGCGGTCACTGGACGATGTGCAGTTCGCGACTGGTGTTGTTGAGACGGTGGGCGCCGTCGTCGGCCGCGACCACGATGTCTTCGATCCGCACCCCGAACCGGCCGGGAAGGTAGATTCCCGGCTCGATCGAGAAGCACATCCCGGCCTCGATGGGCCTCTGCTCGCCCTCGACCATGTAGGGCGGTTCGTGCGTGGTCATGCCGATGCCGTGGCCGACCCGGTGGATGAAGAACTCGCCGTAGCCGGCATCCTCGATGACAGCTCTGGCGGCCCGGTCGATCTCCTGACAGGCGACGCCGACAGCCACGGCCTCGAACGCGGCCTGCTGTGCGCGCTTGACGACCTCGAACACCTCGTGCTCCTCGTCGGTCGGTTCTCCGACGTGCACGGTTCTGGTGGTGTCGGAGCCGTAGCCGTCCACGATGCCGCCGAAGTCGAGCACCACCATGTCGCCCTGCTCGATGGTGCGCCCGCCCGCCTCGTGGTGCGGGTCGGCGCCGTTCGGCCCGCTGCCGACGATGGTGAAATCGACCTGCGAGTGGCCGTGCTCCCTGAGCAGCCGGGCGAGGTCTGCGGCGACCTCGTTCTCGGTGCGACCGGCGAACCGGACCCCGAGGATGTCTTCGAACGTCGCGTCGGCGGCCGCACCCGCCGCAGACAGACGGTCGATCTCGTCGTCGCTCTTGACCGCCCGCAGCAGGGGGAGGGCGTGGGAGATCGACTCGAACCGGGCATCCGGCAGTTTCGCCTGCAGTGCTAGAAGGTGCATGGCCCAGGTGGCGTCCGAGACGGCGTAGCGCCCGTGCGGCTTCAGCAGCGCGGCGGTCGGCACGTACTCGTCGGTGCCGTCTGACCAGTCGACGAACCGGATGGCGCCGGCGGCACGGGTGTCCACGGCACTGTCATGCTCGAGGGCCGGCACGATCATCGCCGGCTCGCCGTCTGCCGGAACGACGAGCAGGGTGATCCGTTCGGTCGTGGCCACCGGCAGATAGTCGGCGAAGTACGCGAGGTCGGCGCCGGGTGCGATCAGCAGTCCGTCGAACCCCGCTGCGCGAGCGTCCTCGGCGCCGCGCCTCAGCCGCTCGGCGAAATGCTCGGAAGTGATCGGTCGCATCCCTGCTCCTCTAGTCTTCTGGCGCGCCGAGCCAGGCGTTCGCCACGGTGGAGTGCGCCGACTCGTCGTCGGACGGGTGGAAGATGCCCGCGAGCACGTCGCGATAGAGCCGGCCGAGCTCGCTGCCGGAGAAATATGTCGAGCCGCCGGAGACGCGGATGGCCTGGTCGACGACCTGACGCGCCGTCTCGGTGGCCCGCACCTTCAGCCCGACCAGTTTCGGAAACCACTGCGCCCCGTGATCGGCGAGCGAGTCGACGTCGTGCGCGAGCGAGTCGAGCTGAGGCAGCAAGGCGTCTTGCGCGATCGCGGCGTCGGCGACCCGCCAGCGGATGTCGGGGTCGCTGGCATAGCTGCGACCGTCGTTCTTGAGGCTCTTACGCCGGTGGGCGGCAGCCACAGCGAGGTCGAGTGCGCGCGCGCCGATGCCTGTGTAGACCGCGGCGAGCAGGATCTCGAAGGTGGCGAAGATCGCGAAAACGAGCGGATCGGCGTTGGGGCCGGGGTCGAGGCGGCGCACGACTCGGTCGGCGGGAGCGAGGGCGCCGTCGAGCACCGTCGTGTTGCTCTGGCTGGCGCGCATCCCGATGGTGTCCCAGTCTTCGCGGATCTCGAAACCGCAGCCCTCGCGGGAGACGAACCCGTAGACGATCTTCGGGGCGTCGGCGCTCGCGGTGTCGAGCCCCATCGTTCCGAGCCTCGTCCAGCCCGGCGAGAGCGAGGTGAAGATCTTGGTGCCGACGTAGCGGTACGAACCGTCGGGTTCGGGATGCGCCTCGGTCGTCGAGCCGAACAGCACGAGGTCGTTTCCGGGCTCGCTCAGACCGAACGCGAAGACCTCTCCCGCTCCGGCCTCCCGCAGCAGGAAGTCGAGGCTGTCGTCGCCGCGGTCGCGCAGAACCTTGGCGACACCCGTCCATACCAGGTGCATGTTCACCGCCAGAGCGGTCGCGGGGGCGGCGCCGGCGAGGCGCACTTGCTCGCGCGCGACCTGTTTCAGGGTGAGGCCGCGACCGCCATACTCCGTCGGCACGAGGGCCTTCAGATAGCCGACCTGCGTCAGCTCCTCGAAATCCTCGAGGAAGAAGGAGTTGGCGGCGTCGTAACCGGCGGCCCGGGAACGGATGCGTTCCAGCAGGCCGTCGGTCAGGAGCGGAAGGTGCTCGGTCACGCGTCTCAGCCTAGGGGAGGCGCATGCCGAGCGGCAGGGTCACTGCGCGGTGTATCCGCCGTCGACGAGGTGGTAGCTGCCCGTGATGAAGGAGGCCGCGTCGGAGGCCAGGAACGCGACCAGCGCGGCGACCTCTTCCGGCTCGCCCAAACGGCCGAGCGCGTGCTTGCCTTCGAGGAAGGCGAGCGCATCCGATGTCATGTTCGCCTCGACCAGCGGGGTGCGGATGAAGCCGGGGCCGACCGCGGTCACGCGCACGTTCCGGTCGGCGTATTCGAGGGCCGCGTTCTGGGTGAGGCCGAGAAGGCCGTGCTTCGCGGTGACGTACGCCGACGAGTTGGCGAAACCGACGCTGCCGAGGATCGACGCCATGTTGACGATCGAACCGCCGCCGTTGGCCGCCATCGCGGCGAGCTGCGGCTGCAGCGAATAGAACACGGCGTTGAGGTTGACCTCGATCACCTTGCGCCAGCTGTCGAGCGAGTAGTCGCCCACCTTGGCCGCTTCGCCGCCGATCCCCGCGTTGTTCACGGCGATCTTGAGCGGGGCCAGCTTGTTCGCAGCCTCGACGCTCGCCACCGCGAACGCCGGATCGGTCACGTCGCCCGCCAGGCTCGCGGCCGTTCCGCCGGCCGCCTGGATCTCCTTCGCGACGCTCTCCGCGTGCTCGGCGTTCAGGTCGGTCACGAGCACGGAGGCTCCGCTCGCTGCGAGCGTCAGTGCCACGGCGCGCCCGATCCCTGAGCCGCCTCCTGTCACGATCGCTGAGCGGTCGGCCACATCGTACTGAGCCATGTTCTTCTCCTTCATCTCGTGTTCGTCATCTTGTCGTCATTTATCCGACACATGTCGGATAACTCATTGTACGATCGTTTCATGGATGCCCGCCAGCAGAAGACGAAAGCTCGACTGAGTGAGACGATCCTCGCGCTCGCGACCGCCGGTCCCGTCGCCGAGGTGACGGTCTCCCGGCTCGCCGCCGAGGCCGGCGTCCACCGTTCCACCGTCTACGCGCACGCGGAGTCGCCGGCCGACCTGCTGGGTCAGGTGCTGCGCGGGGAGCTCGACGTGCTTCGCGCCGAGTACCTGCTGGATGTGCCGGCCGAGGATGCGGGAGCCGCCATCTCCGGCGTCACCCGTGCCGTGCTCCACCACGTCGACGCCCACGACGCGATCTACCGCCGGGGCCTCGGCGAGCAGAGCGGGTCGGCCAGTCTTCACGCCATGCTGAGCCGGCACTTCGAGGGCTCCATCGATCTCCTCCTCGACCAGCACAGTGTGGCCGTGCCGGCGACGAGCGAGGCGGAGCGACGAACGATCGCGCGTTACCTCGCCGACGGGATCATCGGCGCGATCGAGGTGTGGCTGGCGGGGGACCGCCCCCGGGATGTGGATGCGCTGCTCGCCCTGCTGGCGCGCGTCGCCCCCTCGTGGTGGCCCTCCACATCCCGCTGACGCGCTGCCGCGCTGCCTGCCGAGGGGCGACTCGTTGCGACCGGATTCGCCGTCCAGGTCGCAGGATCTCACCCCTCGGCGGGCGGCGGGAGCTTCCCCGGCGCGTTCTTGCGCCGATTGGCCCAGCGGACGATCAGCCAGGCCACGCCGCCCAGCACCGCGAGCACGACCAACCACGGCAGCAGCACGCCGATCACGACGAGGAATCCGCTGCCGGCCGCGACCAGCGCATCCCATCCCGTTCCCAGACCGCTCAGAAAGCTCGCCGGCGCCGGCGCCGCGACCGTCCCCTTCGCGTGGAGTTCGAGCGTGATCGTCGACAGGCTCACCTGATCGTCGAGGGCCGCCTTCTGCGCCTTCAGGCTGTCGAGCTGCGCCTGCCGGTCGGAGAGCGTCGACTCGATCGAGATCAGATCGGCGGTGGTCGTGGCACGGCTCATCAGGTCGAGCAGCCGGTCGACGGAGGTCTGGAGCGCGGTGATGCGCGCGTCCACATCCTTGACCTGACTGGTCACATCGTCGGCCTTGAGCGAGAGGGAGTTGAGACCGCCGAGCTTCTTGAGTGACGCAAGAGTCTGAGTCAGTGCGGCCGAAGGGATGCGGAGAATCAGCGTCGCGCCGGGCTTCTCCGTTTCTGTGCCCGGCTGTTCGGTGCTGCTGTCGACCCTGCCGCCGGCCGTGGTGACGGTTCGGGTCGCCGACTCGGCCGCGGCGATCGGATCGGCGACGGACAGGGAAAGGGTACCGGTGGTCACCACATCCCTCGACCCCGACAGCAGCTCGTTCGCGGCCGCGTCGGCCGGCTTGGCGGCGCCGCCGTTCGCGTCCTGCGCGGTGCCCTTGTCCGGTGCGGGCACACCGACGGAACCGCTCGAGCTCCCTCCGCTGCTCGTGCATCCTGCCAGCAGAATCATTGTTGCGAGAACGACGACGGCCCCGCCCAGCGTGCGCTTCATGGCAACACCATAGGGTTCGCATCAGGCTCGGCGGGTCACGGTCGGGCGACGATCGGGTCACGATCCGATCTCACGACAAGGTCAGGGGGCCACGCCATAATGGGCGCATGGCCGGGCTGACGGATGTGCTTCGAAGGCTCTTCCGCCCGCGCGCGCCCCTGCTCCACATCGCGGGTGACGTGGGAGAAGGGCCGGTCGTGGTGCTGGTGCACGGCATCGCGTCGTCGTCCCTGACGTTCAAGAACCTCGTGCCCATGCTCGAAGGCGAGCATCGGGTGATCTCCATCGACATCCTCGGGTTCGGTCGATCGCCTGCGCCGGAGGGCGCCGAATACACGATGGAGGAGCACGTCGCCGCGCTGCGGGCAACGCTCCGCTCACTGCGCTTGCGCGGCCCGTTCACCCTGGTCGGGCATTCGCTCGGCAGCCTCATCGTCGCGCGCTTCGCCGCCGACAATCCGAGCGCCCTGCGCAAACTGGTTCTGGTGGGGCCGCCGATCTACGGAATGCCCGACGAGATCGGCGATCGGCGGGTGCGCAGCCGGGTCAGCGCCTACCTGCGCGCCTACGAGTTTCTGCGCAACAACAAGGACTTCACGATCCGCAACGCTGCTGTGCTGGCCCGGCTGCTCCCGATCAAAGGCGTGTTCGAGATCACCGAGAAGAACTGGGACCCGTTCGTGAAGTCGCTGGAGAACTGTATCGAGCGGCAGACGGCGGTCAGCGACCTGGCGCGCGTCAGGGTCCCCGTCGAGATCGTCTACGGATCGCTCGACGCCTTCATCGCGCCCGGCAGTTTCGCGGTGGTGGGTGCGATGCGCCACGTGACGATGCACCGTGTGGAGGCGAACGACCACATCATCCGCAAACGGCTGGGACGGGTGGTCGCGGCGGCCATCGGGTAGGGTGCTCGAACACTTGATCCAGCGTTTGAGCGGGTGCCAGTCGGTCTGACGTCGAGAGGCGAACGCGCGGCTACGCTGAAGATCATGCAGACTCGCACCCTTGGAAGGACCGGCCGCGAGGTGTCGGTCATCGGTCTCGGAACCTGGCAGCTCGGAGCGGACTGGGGTGACGTCAGCGAAGCGGATGCGCTGTCCGTGCTGCACGCTGCGGCGTCGGCCGGCGTGACGTTCTTCGACACGGCCGACGTCTATGGCGACGGTCGCAGCGAGCAGCTCATCGGGCGGTACCTGGCCGAGCATCCGGATGCCGGCATCACCGTCGCCACGAAGATGGGACGTCGCGAGGCGCAGGATCCGTCGAACTTCACGCTCGCCAAGTTTCGCGAGTGGACCGACAGGTCGCGTCGCAACCTCGGCGTCGACCGGCTCGACCTCGTGCAGCTCCACTGCCCGCCGACACCGGTGTTCTCGACGGACGCGGTGTATGACGCTCTCGACACCCTCGTCGCCGACGGTGCCATCGCCGCCTACGGCGTGAGCGTGGAGACGACGGCCGAGGCGCTCGCCGCGATCGCGCGGCCGGGAACGGCGACCGTGCAGATCATCCTCAACGCGTTCCGGCTTAAGCCTCTCGATGAGGTGCTGCCCGCGGCGCGCGAGGCGGGGGTGGGGATCATCGCCCGCGTGCCCCTCGCATCCGGCCTGCTCAGCGGAAAGTACACGGCCGACACCACGTTCGCGGCCGACGATCACCGCAACTACAATCGCCACGGCGAAGCCTTCGACGTCGGAGAGACGTTCTCCGGTGTCGACTTCGCCGAAGGCGTTGCGGCCGCCCGCGAGTTCGCCGAGCTGGTTCCTCAGCGCGAAGACGAACTCACTCCGGCGCAGGCGGCCATCGCGTGGGTGGCGCAGCTCGACGGCGTGAGCACCGTCATCCCCGGCGCCCGCTCAGTCGAGCAGGCACGCTCGAACGCGGCCGCCGGTTCGGTCGATACGCTCGGCCCTGCCTTCCTCGCCGGCGTGCAAGCCATCTACGACCGCCACTTCCGCGCCGCCATCCACGACCGCTGGTAGCCGTCCGGCCGCCAACCGCGCGCCAACCGGGCGCCGAAGGGCGAGTCGTTGCGGGCTACGGATGCTCCGGGGTCGCAACCACTCGCCCCTCGCGGCCGTGGCCGTGAGCGCGAGCGCGAGTGGCGTCACGGGAAGCGGACCGGGCTGGTGATGGCGCGTCTGACGCGGGCGACGAGACGGCCCTCCGAGTCGGGATGGAGGTCGTCGGCGGTGACCCTGAGCATTCGCCAGCCGAGATCTTCGACCCGTTCGCGCCGGGCTATGTCGCGGCGGAAGACGTTGAGGTCGACCCGATGCACATCCCCCTCGTACTCGATCGCAAGGCGCCTGCCCGGGTAGGCGAGGTCGACGCGCGCGAGGAACGCGCCGGCGGGGGAGCGGATCTCGTGGTTGAGCTCCGGTTCGGGGAGGCCGCGCGCGACCAGCAGCAGACGAAGCCGCGTCTCCTGAGGCGACTCAGACCCGACCCGCACGTGACGGATGGCGTCGGCAGCGCGAGCGGCCCCTCTCCGGCCCGCCCTCATCGCCGTCTCCAGGATCAGCTCGTCGAGGGTGCACAGCGGCGAACCCCCGCCGACCAGATAGTCTCCGGCCGCGACGAGATCGCCGGGCGGAATCATCGCTGCGAGGTCTCCCCACGTCTGAGCGGGCGGGGTGATCGGGATGCCGTCGGCCAGCACCGGGCGCCAGTCCGAGGTCTTGTGGCCGACGAATCCACGAGCGGAGGGAGCCCTGGTCGGCGACGGAACCGTCACATGCAGATGGCCCAGGTCTTCGAAGGGCTGCGGGCGGGACCCCGAGCAGCGTCGCCGCCGTCGTGTGGCTGAAGGCATGCGGGCCACGCCGGTGCAGCGCGAATGCGCGGCAGCGGGAGGCCAGATCGGTGCGTGCCTCGGGCAGGCGGACGCCGCGGACCGGGCGCGCCAGGTCGCGACCGCGCAGGCGGCTCGCCGACATCCCGAGCGCTTTCGCCTCGGCGACGCTGAACGGGCGCTCTCCCAGCTCGTCCGGAACGTTGCTCAGTTGGGATCGCATCCCGCCACCCTGCCAAATTCTCGGGATGGCCGCAGAAGTTGTCCACAGGCCGACCGCGCGAGGGGCGAGATCTTGCGGGCTGGAGGGCGCTCGAGGTCGCCCCAAGGCGCCCCTCGCGCCCAAGACGGGGGCGCGCGGAGGCGCGCGCGGGCGCGCGGTCAGGAGGGTTGGACGGGGACCGGCTCGGTGTCGGGGATGGGGCTGGCGTCGCGACCGCGGAGGTCGGGGTGGATGCGCCAGGCGAGGGCGGGCACGATGAAGCCGACGAGGGCGAAAACGCCGGCGGCGTAGAACGCGCCGACCGGCCCGGAGCCGTCGATCAGGAAGCCGGCGAGGGCGGAGCCGAGCGCCGCGCCGATGAGCTGACCGGTGCCGACCCAGCCATAGGCCTCTGCCGTGTCGCTGAACTTGACGCTCGCCGAGACGATTGCGAACAGCACGGCGAGGGCGGGCGCGATGCCGAGCCCGGCGATGATGAGCGTGAGCGAGAGCCCCCACCACGACGACAGCATGAACGTGGAGATGGCGACGCCGACGAAGACGATGAGCATGCGTCGGGCGGTGGCCCAAGGTCCGATCGGCACGTGCCCGAACGCGAGACCGCCGACCAGCGAACCGAGCGACCAGATGGCCAGCACGATGCCCGCGAACGGCGAACCTTCGCCGAAGTTCGCGACCACGCCGGCCTCGATCGCCGCGCACGAGCCGATGAGGAGAAAGCCGACGACCGTCGCGAGCAGCACGGGAGGCCTCGCGAGCACCACGCCGAAGCGACGCTTGCTGCGGGGGATGCGCACCCGGCCGACCTCGGGCGAGGCGATGAACCAGAACCCCCCGAGCAGCATGATGGCCACCGACATGAGGATGCCCTCGACGGTTCCGATCTGGGTGGAGACGAAGGTGATCGCGACCGGTCCGGCGATCCAGATGATCTCCTGGGCCGACGCGTCGAGGGAGAAGAGCGGGGTGAGCTGCCGGGAGTTGACCATCTTGGGATAGATGGTGCGCACCGCCGGCTGGATGGGCGGCATGCTCAGCCCGGCGAAGAACGCGACGCCCATGGTGAGCGGGATGGGCATGACGAACACGCCGATCGCGGCAACCGCGACCGAGCAGAGTGCGAGCGTCGTCCACAGCACGAGGCGCATCCCGAGCACGCCCATCAGACGGCTTGTCATCGGGCCGGCGATGGCCTGGCCGATGCTCATGGCGCCGAGCACGAGCCCCGCGGCGCCGTAGGAGTGGTGGATGTGCTCGATGTGCAGCAGGAACGCGAGCGAGAGCATCCCGAACGGGAAGCGGGCTGTGAGCTGGGCGGCGATGATCCTCGCCACGCCTGGCGTCTTGAGAAGACTCGAATATGTGCTCACAGGAAGTGAAGTCTATCGGGTGCGGGTCGACCCGAAAGGGGCTCGAGAGCCTGTGGAAAAGTGGACAACTTATGCACACCTGTGGATGACACGCCCACAAGATATGGGGTTCGGAAAATGTCGGCACCCCGCTATATAGTGGTCACACGCCGAAAAGCAGCGAGGGCCATAACCCCCACTTTTCGGCCGTGACATGGGGTTTAAGCGCGGGCCGGGTAGTTGTCGGCACACAGGCATCGCCGCTCACGGGAGCGGCACATTGAGAGGGAGAGAAAGTGGCAATCACTGTTGTCAAGCGGAACGGCGAGCGGGAGCCGTACGACGCCAACAAGATCAACCTGGCGATCGAGCACGCGGCCGAAGGCCTCGACGAGAACATCACCTGGGTCACCCAGATCGCGAGCGAGCTCGAGCTGACGCTGTTCGACGGCATCACCACGCAGCAGCTCGACGAGGCGGTCATCCAGGTCGCCCTCCAGAACGTCAAAGACGACCCGGCGTTCGACACCGTCGCCGCACGCCTGCTCCTCAAGACGATCTACAAGCGCGTGCTCGGCGATTACGCCACGGCCGACGAGCTCGCCTCGCTGCACACCAGCCACTTCCGCGCCTACGTCGAGCGCGGTGTCGGCGAGACCCTGCTCGACTCCCGCTTCACCCAGGTCTTCGACCTCGACCGCCTTGCCGCGCACCTCGACCCGACCCGGGATGAGCTGCTCAAGTACATCGGCGTCGTCACGCTGAACAACCGCTACGGCATCAAGGCCCGCAACGGCGAGACGCTCGAGGTTCCCCAGTACTTCTGGATGCGCATCGCGATGGGCCTGTCGCTCAACGAGGCAGACCCCACCAGCCACGCGCTCGCTTTCTACGACAAGATGTCGAAGCTCGAGTACCTCGCCGCCGGGTCGACGCTGGTCAACGCCGGCACCGCATACCCGCAGCTCTCCAACTGCTTCGTCATGGAGATGCAAGACGACATCGAGCACATCGCGAAGAGCGTGCGCGACGTCATGTGGCTGACGAAGGGCACCGGCGGCATCGGCCTCGCCGTCACGAAGCTCCGCGCCCAGGGCTCGCCCATCCGTTCGAACAACACCACCTCGACCGGTCCGATCCCGTTCATGCACACGATCGACTCCGTTCTTCGT
Source organism: Leifsonia sp. NPDC058292 (assembly GCF_042880955.1). Classification (NCBI taxonomy): domain Bacteria; kingdom Bacillati; phylum Actinomycetota; class Actinomycetes; order Micrococcales; family Microbacteriaceae; genus Leifsonia; species Leifsonia sp. NPDC058292. Next base: position 60,140 of record NZ_JBHVYL010000013.1, on the reverse strand, counting down.
GCGGTGAGCCGCGGAGGCAAGAAGTTCGGCGCGCTCTGCTTCTACATGGAGAACTGGCACATGGACTTCCCGGAGTTCCTCGACCTTCGCCAGAACTCCGGCGACCCCTACCGCCGCACCCGCACCGCGAACACCGCCGTCTGGATCAGCGACGAGTTCATGAAGCGCGTGCAGAACGATCAGGACTGGTACCTCTTCGACCCGCTGGAGGTCGCGGACCTCAACGAGCTCTACGGCAAGGCGTTCTCCGAGCGCTACGCGTTCTACGTCGCCGAGGCCGAGGCCGGCCGCATCAAGATGTTCAAGAAGATCGCGGCGCGCTCGCAGTTCAAGGACATCCTGATGAGCCTCCAGACCACCAGCCACCCGTGGTTGACCTGGAAGGACACCATCAACAACCGTGCCCTGAACAACAACACCGGCACGATCCACCTGTCGAACCTCTGCACCGAGATCACTCTCCCGCAAGACCGCGAGAACGTCTCGGTCTGCAACCTGGCCTCGATCAACCTGTCGCGTCACATCGTCGACGGCAAGATGGACTGGGCCCGCATCGAGCAGAGCGCCCGTCTCGCGGTGCGCCAGCTCGACAACCTCATCGACATCACGGTGTCGAGCGTCGACGAGGCAGACTTCTCCAACCAGCAGAACCGCGCGATCGGCCTGGGCGTCATGGGCTTCACCGACATCGTCGAGAAGCTCGGCATCAGCTACGAGAGCGAAGCGGCGTACGACCTGATCGACGAGATCATGGAGCACGTCTCGTACGCGGCCATCGACGAGAGCGCCGACCTGGCGCAGGAGCGCGGCGCATACAAGAACTTCGAGGGCTCGCGCTGGTCGCAGGGTCTCGTACCGTTCGACTCGATCGCCCTCACCGAGCAAGACAGGGGGGTCGAGATCAAGGTCAACCGCACCACCCGTCTCGACTGGGATGCGCTTCGGGCCAAGGTCAAGGGCGGCATGCGCAACGCCACCCTCATGGCCATCGCGCCGACCGCATCCATCGGCCTGGTCGCCGGCACCACCCCCGGATTCGACCCGCAGTTCTCGCAGATCTTCAGCCGGTCGACCTCCTCGGGCAAGTTCCTCGAGGTCAACCGCAACCTGGTCTCGGCTCTGCAGGAGCGCGGCATCTGGGAGTCGACCCGCGAGTCGATCCTGCGTTCGCAGGGCGACATCCAGAACATCGCCGAGATCCCCGACGAGATCAAGGCGACGTACAAGACCAGCTTCCAGCTGTCGCCCTACGCCTTCCTCGAGGTGGCGGCTCGCGCCCAGAAGTGGATCGACCAGGCCATCAGCCGCAACATGTACCTCGAGACTCGGGACATCGGCGACATGATGGACATCTACTTCGCAGCTTGGGAGCGTGGCGTCAAGACCACCTACTACCTGCACATGAAGCCGCGTCACCAGGCCGAGCAGTCGACGGTCAAGGTCAACAAGGCAGAAGAGATCGGGTCGGCTCGCAAGGGCTTCGCGACGGTCGGCGCAGGAACCCCGGCCCCGGCTGCGTCCGCAGCCTCCGGCGATAACGAGGCCCCGGCGGCCCCCGCCCCGGCTCGCCGTGGCTTCGGCTTCGGAGGAGTTTCGAACGGTGGTGAGAAGTAATGAACACAAAGATCGAGGAGTACTACGTGCCCGTCGACCCGATGGACGACCTGCAGTGCGAGTCGTGCCAGTAAGCAATCCGAGGAGAAAGTAACACCATGGGAATCCTGGGAACGGGAATCGAAGAAGGCCTGCTGCTGAAGCCGGTCAAGTACCAGTGGGCGATGGACCTGTACGACCAGGCCGTAGCGAACACCTGGTTCCCCAACGAGATCCAGCTGGGCGAAGACATCGCCGACTTCAAGCGGATGACGGATGAGGAACGCCACGCCATCACCTTCCTGATGAGCTACTTCAACCCGAACGAGCTTCTGGTGAACAAGGCGCTCGCGTTCGGCGTGTACCCCTACCTGCAGGCTGCGGAGGCACACCTCTACCTCGCCAAGCAGATGTGGGAGGAGGCCAACCACTGCATGTCGTTCGAGTACGTGCTCGAGACGTTCCCGATCGACAGGGAGCAGGCGTATGCCTCGCACGTCGAGGTTCCGTCGATGGCCCGCAAGGAGGAGTTCGAGGTCAACTTCATCAAGCGGATGACGGAGCAGACCCTCGACATCACCACCACCGAGGGCAAGCAGGACTTCATCCGCAACCTGGTCGCCTACAACGTGATCCTCGAAGGCATCTGGTTCTACTCGGGCTTCATGGTCGCCCTGTCGTTCCGTCAGCGAAACCTGTTGCGCAACTTCGGATCGCTGATCGACTGGGTCGTGCGCGACGAGTCGCTGCACCTCAAGTTCGGCATCAACCTGATCTTGACGGTGCTCGAAGAGAACCCCGACCTGCAGACGGAGGAGTTCGCGAACGAGATTCGCCAGATGATCCTGGATGCCGTGGAGATGGAGGAGCAGTACAACCGCGACCTGCTCCCTGGTGGCATCCTGGGCCTCAACGCCAACTACATCAACCAGTACGTCAAGTACCTGGCCGACCGCCGGCTCGAGGAGCTCGGGTTCGAGGCCGAATACAAGGTCGCCAACCCGGCCAAGTGGATGGCGACGGCGAACGACACACTCGAGCTCGTGAACTTCTTCGAGTCCACGAACACCTCGTACGAGTCGAACGCGAAGGCGTCCACGGGTCACTGACCTGCGGCGGTGCGCGGCGTTTGGGTTCCGCTGGATCGGTCTGTGAGGATGGTCGGATGATCGTGCATCCTCTGATCGACTCCGGTGAACTCAGCGCCGCGCTCTCCTCCGCCCGGCCGCCGCGTGTGCTGGATGTGCGCTGGAAACTGGGCGGACCGCCCGGGTGGGGCGAATACGAGCGCGGGCACATTCCTTCGGCCGTATATGTCGATCTCGACACCGAGCTCGCCGGTCACGGCCAGCCCATCGACGGGCGTCATCCGCTCCCGGCGATCGACGACTTTCGCGCCGCCGCGCGACGGTGGGGCATCAACGACAGCGACGCGGTTGTGGTGTATGACGATGTGTCGGGGATGTCCGCCGCCCGCGCCTGGTGGCTGTTGCGTCACGCCGGCGTTGCCGACGTCCGTGTGCTCGACGGTGGGCTGACCAGCTGGGTGAAGAGCCGCGGCTCCCTCGAATCGGGCGCGAACATCCCCGAGCCCGGAAACGTCGAGGTTGCGTTCGGCGCGCTGCCGACGCTGGACGCCGACGAGGCCGCCGAGCTCGCGCACACCGGAGTCCTGTTGGATGCGCGCGCCGGCGAACGTTTTCGCGGCGAGGTCGAGCCTGTGGACCCGCGGGCGGGCCACATCCCGGGAGCCGTCAGCGTACCGACCGCCGACAATCTTGACGCCGAGGGCAGGATGCTGCCGGCGTCAGCGCTTGCCGAACGTTTCGCCGCCCTCGGCGTGAGCAGCGACACCGCGGTCGGCGTGTACTGCGGCTCGGGGGTGACCGCAGCCCACGAGGCGCTCGCCCTCGAGGTCGCGGGGCTGCGGGCGGCCCTGTACCCCGGCTCCTGGTCGGCGTGGAGCAACGATCCGGCGAGACCCGCGGCGACGGGCGCCTGACCGCCCCGCGTAACAGTCGGCAACAGCGGGGCGAAGCCCAGGTGGGGCGATTATCGTCTTCGCATGACCACTGTTCTGCGCGAGGCTTCCGGGGAGGCGCGACCGACCGACGAGGTGCGTCCGGCGGAAGCGTTGCGGCCGGCCGAGGCGCTGACCGCGTCGGCGGGCGACGTCGTGGACTCCGTCGCGGGACTCATCGGGAACACTCCGGTCGTCGAACTCCATTCACTCACACGCGGCCTCGAATCGCGGGTGCTGGTGAAGCTCGAAGGGCGCAACCCGGGCGGTTCGTCGAAGGACCGCATCGCGCTGAACATGATCCGCACGGCGGAGGCGTCAGGCGCGTTGGCCCCCGGTGGCACGATCGTGGAGGCCACGAGCGGCAACACGGGAATCGGGCTGGCGTTGATCGGCCGGCTCACGGGGCATCCGGTGGTGATCGTGCACAGCTCCGACATCTCGGTCGAGAAGCGCACGGTGCTCGCCGCCTACGGAGCGCGGCTGGTCGTCGCCGACTGGGAGGCCGGCCCCGACGATGCCGCCAACCCGCGGGCCGTCGCCGATCGCATCGCGGCCGAGACGGCCGGGTCGTGGCGATCGTCGCAGTTCGCCAACGCGGCCAACCCTGCCGCTCATTACCAGGGCACGGGCCCGGAGATCTGGCGGCAGACGGCGGGCCAGGTCACGCACTTCGTCGCCTCGATCGGCACCGGCGGCACGGTCAGCGGAACAGGCCGCTTTCTGAAAGACGTGAGCGACGGCCGCGTGCGTGTCATCGGCGCCAACCCCGTCGGGTCGACCTACGACGGGGGACCGGCAGGAAGCATCCTGGTCGACGGCGTCGGTTCCGCTTGGCCGCGTGAGTACTGGCCCGAGACGTTCGACAGCGCCGTCGTCGACGAGGTGCGGACGGTCGCCGACCAGGTGGTCTACGACACCGTGCGCAGGCTCGCCGCCGAGGAGGCGCTGCTGCTCGGGCCGTCCTCCGGGCTGGCGATCGCCGTCGCCCTGCGTACCGCGAAACAGGCCCCGGCCGGCTCGGTCGTGGTCGTCGTGGCCCCGGACGGCGGCATCAACTATCTCACCAAGGCGTTCGATCCGGCTTGGCTGGCTGCTGCGGGCGTCACGGCTGCCGAGTAGCGTCAGCAGCACAGGCACCTACAGGCACAGCAGCAGAAAGCACACATGACTCTTCTCCACTTCGGCTGGTTTCTCGGCGCAGGTTTCGGCGTGCAGGGCTGGGGCGACTCCAGCTACGGCATCGGCTACGACTGGAAGCAGCCGCAGGTGTATCAGGATGCGGCCCGCCTGTTCGAGGCGAGTGGTCTCGACCTCTTCATCATCGAAGACGGGGTCGCCGTTCCCGACACGTACGGCGGCTCAGCCGAGGTGAACCTCGCCGCCGCCCGGTTCGTTCCGAAGCACGACCCGCTGCCGCTCGTTCCTTACCTGCTGGGCGCCACGAGCAACCTCGGCATCGTGCCGACCCTGAGCGCGAGCTTCTACGAGCCGTTCACCGCCGCACGGTTGCTGACGACGCTGCAGCATTTCGCTCACGGGCGGCTCGGCTTCAACGTGGTCACCAGTGGGTCCGATCTGGCCGCACAGAATTACGGCCTCGACAAGCAGGTCGACCACGACCTCCGCTACGACCGCGCCGACGAGTGGGTCGACGTCGTTCGCAAGCTCTGGCGCAGCTGGGATCAGGATGCGGTGCTCGAAGACACCGAGCGCGGCGTGTACGCCGATTTCACCAAGGTGCGCACGATCGATCACGATGGCCGCTTCTTCAAGGTGCGCGGACCGTTGAACACGGTTCCCGCCGCCGACGAGCCCGTGATGGTGCAGGCCGGCGCCTCGGGCCGGGGCCGCGACTTCGCGGGCAAGAACTCCGATGTGATCCTCGCCCTCGCTTCCACCCCCGAGCGGATGCGCGAGTACCGCGACTCGATCCGCGAGGTCGCCGCATCCCACGGCCGCAACCCCGACGACATCAAGGTGCTGTTCGTGGTCAACCCGGTCGTCACCGCGAACGCCGAGGAGACCGCGAGCGTGAAGGCCGCGCGCGCCGAACTCACCCAGGCCGCCATCGACGAGCAGTTGCAGTCGATCTCGTACCTGTCGGGCGTCGACTTCAAGACGTTCGACCTCGACGCGCCGCTTCCCGAGCTCACCACCAACAGCAACCAGGGAACGCTCGACAATTTCGTGAAGTCCGCGCCCGCAGGGTCGACGCTTCGCGAGATCCTCCAGGTGCGCGCACGCAAAGACGGTCTGGCCGTCGTCGGCACGCCCGACGAGATCGCCGACCATCTCGGCGAACTCGGTGCGGCCGTCGGAGGCGACGGCTTTCTGTTCACCGGTCAGGTGCACCCCGCCCACGTGCACCGCACGCTCGACGCGCTGGTGCCCGCGCTGCGCCGTCGCGGTCTCATCCGCACCGGCTTCGGTGGCGCGGGGCTACGGCAGAACCTCCTGGAATTCTGATGCCGAGCGACGGCCCCGAGGCCGCGACCGCTGCCGAGGTCGTGCTGTCGGCCGCGGCGCCGACCGTCGCCGACCTCGTCGCGATCGCCGACGGCGCTCAGGTCAGCGTCGGCGCTGACGCCGCACAGGCGGTCGCCGCATCCCGGGCTGTGATCGAGGCGGCCATCGCCGACGGGCGACCCGTCTACGGGTTGAACCGGCGTCTCGGGGCGGCGCGGGATGCGGCCGTCGAGCCGCACGACATCATCGGGTTCCAGCGGCGCACCATCGCCAATCATCGCGGCGGAATCGGCGAAGCCCTGCCCGTGCGGCAGGCGCGCGCGGTGATCGCCGCCCGGCTCATCGGGTTCACCCGCGGCGGCTCCGGCGTGCGCCTCGCACTGGTCGCCGCCTATGCCGACCTGCTGAACGCCGCCGTGCACCCGGTGATCCCGGCGCGCGGGTCCGTCGGCGCTGCAGACCTGACGCACCTGGCCGAGGTCGCCGCTGTCGTGACCGGGGGAGGGCGCGCGTTCGACGCATCCGGAACCCTCGTCGACGGCGCGAGCGCGCTGTCCGCGGCCGGACTGGAGCCCGTGGCGCTCGCTCCGCACGAGGGCCTCGCCGTGCTCAGTTCCAATGCGTACAGCGTCGGCATCGGCGCGCTCGCGGTCGCAGGTGCGCGCGCTGTGGCGGAGGCGGCCGACCGGGCCGTCGCGCTGTCGCTGGAGGCGATCGCCGCCTCCGGGCCGGCGGGCAATCTCGGCGCCTTCACCCGAACGGTGGCGGATGCGCGGGGCGGGGCCGGCCAGCGGGAATCGGCCGCGACCATCCGGGACGCTCTCCGGGGAAGCGCCCTCGAGCACGCCGACCGCGTGGTGACCGTTCAAGACCCACTCGCCTTTCGCACCGCACCCCAGCTGAACGGCGCGCTCCGCGAATCCGTGGACCGGGCCGTCGCCGAGTTGAACCTCGAGCTCGCCGGGCGCGCCGACAACCCCGTCGTCGATGCGGAGTCGGGTGAGATCGTCTCGGGCGGCAACTTCCAGGCGCTCCCGCTCGCGCTCGCGTTCGAAGGTTTGCGTCTCGTGCTCGCTCACGTGGCCTCTGCGTCGGAGCGGCGGACAGCGACCCACTCGGCGACCCTCGCTGCCGCGCGGGCGGCGGGCGAGACGCGCGTGCCCGGGCTCCTGCTCTACTCCGCGGCAGACGCCGTCGCCGAGCTGCGGCAGCTGGCGGCCCCCGCGACGCTCGGCATCACCACCCTGTCGGGCGTGGAAGACCACGCGAGCCTCGCGCCGGTGGCGCTCCGGCTGCTCGAGCGATCGCTAGCTCTCACCGAGGAGGTTCTCGCGATCGAGGCGCTGCACGCGTCGGACGCGCTCCGTGTCGCGGGAACCGTTCCCACCGGCGCGGGAACCGGCCCGCTCGCGCTGGCGCTGGACGTCCTCATCGCGCGCGGCTCCGCCGCTGCCGACCTCGTGCCCGCCGCCGCATCCCTGCTCACCACACCCTGACCCCATCCCCAGCCCCACTCCCACCCCACCCAGACAGCCCCCACCCCCACAGACAGCGCGAGTATTCGTGCCAAAAGTCGGGCTGGAGGCGCCCGAACTGCGCTTTTGGCACGAACAGTCGGCCGGTTCTGGGGCAGAGGGGGACGGGGGGAGGGGGCAGGGAGGGGCTAGAGGGATTTGCGGAAGGCCAGGTAGCCGACGGCCTCCCAGTCGCCGTCGAGATCGAACTCGGGCGTGTAGCCGAGGGAACGGTACAGGGCGACGGCCTCGGGCTGGCGCGCACCCGTCGTGAGCACCACCGTCGTGATCCCGCGGCGTCGCGCCTCGTCCTCCAGTTCGGCCATCACTCGGCGTGCGAGGCCGCGGCGGCGGAAGGCGGAGTGCGTCCACACCCGTTTGACCTCGACGGTGCCCGGTCCCTCCTGCTTGAACGCCCCGCCGGCGACGGGTGCGCCGTCGGCGAGCAGCAGGATGAACGTGCCGCCCCGCTCGGCGCTGAACACTTCGGCGGGGTAGCGGGAGAGTTCGGCCGACGACGGGATGCCGTCGTTCAGTCCGTAGCGCTCGTCGTACTCCCGCGAGAGCTCCTCGACGAGGGGAGCCGCGAGAGGGTCGGTCGGGCTGGTCACGATTACCACAGTGGAGGCCGCGAAGTCGGCGGACGAATCGGTCACGAATCGACGATAACAACGTGCGGCCGTCGTCGGTGCCATCGCTTTCACACTTGGTCATGAACGACGGATTTCGTGCAACGAATCGCGAAATCTGCCGGAAATCTCTGCGAAAAGTGGCGTTGCGCGCGGGAATTAGTGTCAATGTACCGCGTAGTGCCTGAGGTATGCTCCATTCACTGCGTTCCTGCATCCCCTGCACCCGGAAGAAGGACAACCAAGAATATGCGCATCCGAAAACTGGCCCCCGCGGCCGCCTTCGTCGCCATCGCAGCGCTCGCGCTGACCGGCTGCGTCGACAACTCCACGCCCTCCAGTGGTGGCTCAGCGTCGAGCTCCAGCGATGTGAAGAAGGACGACAGCCTCGCCTCGCAGCTGCCGGAGAAACTGAAGTCGTCGGGCACGCTCACCGTCGGCATGGACAACACCTACCCGCCGAACGAGTACAAGGACGACAACGGAAAGCCCGTCGGCTGGGAGGTCGACCTGACCAACGCGATCGGCGCGAAGCTCGGCCTCAAGGTCAACTACGCCATCGCGAAGTTCGACAACATCATCCCGAGCGTCGTCGGCGGCAAAGACGACATCGGCATGTCTTCGTTCACCGACACGACCGAGCGCGAGCAGCAGGTCGACTTCGTGAACTACTACACGGCCGGCATCTCGTGGGCCTCGGCCAAAGGCAAGACCGTCGATCCCGACAGCGCTTGCGGTCTGAAGGTGGCCGTGCAGTCGACGACGTACGAGGACACGGAAGAGGTGCCCGCCAAGTCGAAGGCTTGCACCGACGCGGGCAAGCCTGCCATCCAGGTGCTGCGCTACGACGCCCAGGATGACGCGACCAACGCCGTCATCCTCGGCAAGGCGGATGCGCTCAGCGCCGACTCGCCCGTCACCCTGTACGCGATCTCGAAGTCCGAGGGCAAGCTGCAGGCGGCCGGCAAGGCGTTCGAGGTCGCCCCGTACGGCATCCCGATCGCGAAGGACTCGAAGCTCGTTCCCGTCATCCAGAAGACGGTTCAGGCTCTGATCGACGACGGCACCTACGGCAAGATCCTCGACAAGTGGGGTGTCGCCGACGGCGCCGTCAAGACGGCAGACGTCAACGCCGCTTCGAAGGGCTGAGTTCGATGACCCTGGGCAACCAGGACCGGCCGGCGACGGGCTCCCCGTCGCCGGCCGGCACTCCGACGTCTGAGCCCATCAAGGCGATCAAGCTGCGGCACCCGTGGCGCATCGCGATCGCCGTGGTGCTCGTACTGCTGCTCATCTGGTTCTTGATCGACGCGTCGCAGCGCGACGCTTACGGCTGGCCCAATGTCGGCAAGTACATCTTCGACCGACGCATCAGTGCTGCTGCGCTCGTCACCCTGCAACTGACGATCTACTCGATGATCATCGGCGTGGTGCTCGGGCTCGTCCTGGCCGTGATGCGCCTGTCGCCGAACCCCGTCGTCAAGTCGGTCGCGTGGCTCTACCTCTGGATCTTCCGGGGCACTCCTGTGTATGTGCAGCTGGTGTTCTGGGGCCTCTTCTCGCTGATCTACCCCAAGATCTTCCTCGGCGTGCCGTGGACCGACTGGGGTGTGAACTTCGATCTCGGCTTCATGCAGAACGCGTTCATCATCGCGATCATCGGTCTGGCGCTCAACGAGGCCGCGTACATGGCTGAGATCGTGCGTGCCGGTCTGCTGTCGGTGGATGCGGGCCAGGAGGAGGCCGCGACGGCCCTCGGCATGTCGTGGGGCCAGACCATGGTGCGCATCGTGATCCCGCAGTCGATGCGCGTCATCATCCCGCCGACCGGTAACGAAGTCATCTCGATGCTGAAGACGACGTCGCTGGTCGCGGCTATCCCGCTGACGACCGACCTCTACGGCGTCGCGCGTGACATCTCGGCGTCGACGTTCACGCCCATCCCGCTGCTCATCGTGGCGTCGATCTGGTACCTGCTGTTCACCTCGATCCTGATGGTGGGGCAGTACTTCTTGGAGAAGCGGTTCTCGCGCGGCGTCTCGGCCAGACGGCCCGACCGCGGCGAACCCGCTCTCGCGACGGGCGCGCTGCCCGCTGCGGGAGCGCCGGATGGAAACGACCTGGGAGGCAAGGGATGAGCGACACGACCTTGAACGGCCGCGGAGCCGCCGCATCCACCGCGACCCCGATGGTGCTCGCCGACGGCGTCTCGAAGAGTTTCGGCTCCAACGAGGTGCTGAAGAGCATCTCCCTGTCGGTGAAGTCCGGCGAGGTGCTGTGCATCGTCGGCCCGAGCGGTTCGGGCAAGTCCACCTTCCTGCGGTGCATCAACCACCTGGAGCGAGTGGATGCCGGCCGGCTCTCCGTCGACGGCCAGCTGGTGGGCTACCGGCAGCACGGCGACAAGCTGTACGAGCTGAAGCCCAAGGAGGCGTCGAAGCAGCGTCGTGAGATCGGCATGGTCTTCCAGCGGTTCAACCTGTTTCCGCACATGACCGCGCTCGAGAACGTGATGGAGGCGCCGATCCGGGTGAAGGGCATCCCGAAGTCGCAGGCTGTTGCTCGGGCGCAGGAGCTTCTCGCCCGCGTCGGACTGGGCACGAAGGGCGACCACTACCCGGCGCACCTTTCGGGTGGTCAGCAGCAGCGCGTCGCGATCGCGCGTGCGCTCGCGATGGATCCGAAGCTCATGCTGTTCGATGAGCCGACGTCGGCCCTCGACCCCGAGCTGGTCGGCGAGGTGCTCGACGTCATGAAGGAGCTGGCCGCATCCGGCATGACCATGATCGTGGTCACCCACGAGATGGGTTTCGCGCGCGAGGTCGCCGACGAGTTGGTGTTCATGGACGGCGGTGTGGTCGTGGAGTCCGGCGACCCGCGTGAAGTGCTCGCCAACCCGCAGCATCAGCGCACGCAGGCGTTCCTCTCCAAGGTGCTCTAACCCGCATCGAAGGGTCCCGACACGCCGTCGACCGAGTGCGTCAGACGGCGAGTCGGGACCCTTCGACGCGTCAGCCGGAGATCACCTTGCGGATGCGCTGAAGCGACACCGTCTCGGCCGTGCCGAGCCCCTGGGCGAACAGGCTCACGCGGAACTCTTCGAGCATCCACCGGGCGTGCACGATGTTCTCCGGAGCGCCGGGCGCCACGGGGATGCGGCCGCCCGCGTCGGTGTACAGGGCGACGGCCGTCTCCACCTGGGTCTGCCAGGCGCGGTCGCGCCCCGGGTTCACCGGCAGGGCCGCGATGCGCTGTGTGATGCCGTTCAGGTAGCGCGGCAGGTGTCCCAGACGATCGAGACCGGTCGCCGAGACGAAACCCGGATAGACGATCCCCGCCAGCTGCGACTTCGCGTCGTTGAGTGCGGCGAGGAACACCAGGCTCGTCGCTCCGCCGATCGCCTTCTCGGCCGCTCGGGCGGCTGTGAGGATGCGCGTGACGAGCGCGATGGTCTCGAACATGGAGTCCATCACGATGCCGGAGACGCGGTCGCGCACGGCCTCGAACTCAGCCCGCATGAACACCAGGCCGTCGGGCTTCATCCGGTAGAGAACGTTGTCGATCACCGCGAGCAGGGCGTCATCGAACAGCGCCTTGGTGTTCGGGTATGGGCTCGCGGCGAGCGTGAGCTTCTCGTTCGAGGTGAGGTGCTGCTGCACGTACGCGACCGGCGACGGTATCGACGCGAGCAGCAGCCGGCGCACGCCACCGGGCAGTGCCGCAGCCTGGTCGGCCGGGGTGCTCATGAGCCGGATGCTGACGCTCGCCCCATCATCGACGAGCGCCGGGTAGGCCCTGATGACGTTCTTCGACCCGTTCGGTCCCTTCTGCTCCGTGTCGACGAAGCGGGGCAGCTCGTCGAAGTCCCAGGTGGCGATGCCGGAGCGCTCGAGGGCGTTCGGAGTTCTCGCCTCGGCGACGCGGGCCACCGAATCGCGCGCCCGCGTGCGCAGGCGGTCCTGCAGTTCGCCGAGGTCTTTGCCCGACGCCACCGGGCGCCCGCGCTCGCCGATGACCTGGAACGTCGGGCGCAGGTGCGACGGGATGCGGTCGACGCCGAAGTCCTCGGCCGTCACCCGCGAGCCGGTGAGGCGGCTGATGGTGGCGGCGAGCGTTTCGGCGAGGGATGCGGCGGGCCGCTCGCCCAGGTGCGACCGCATCCCCGCGGTGTCGCTCAATTCGCCGAGAAGCCGTCGTGCCCAGTCGCCCGCCGGCACCACGAGACGGCGGATCGCCTTGGGCAGCGATTTGATCATCGCCGTCACGAGCTCCTGCCGGAGCCCCGGCACCTGCCAGTCGAATCCGTCGGCCACCAAACCCGCGAGCAGGGGCAACGGCACCTGAACGGTGACGCCGTCGTCGTCTTCTCCCGGCTCGAACCGGTAGCGCAACGTCAGCTGCTGATCGCCCTGGCGCCAGACCGCCGGAAAGGCATCGTCGTCGACCGGTGTCGAGTCGTCGGCGAGCAGCGCCTCCTGAGTCATCGTGAGCAGGTCGGGCGTCTCGGTCTTCGCTTTGCGCCACCAGCCCTCGAACGAGCGGGTCGAGACGACGTCGGCCGGGATGCGGCGGTCGTAGAAGTCGAAGACGGCCTCGTCGTCGTTCAGGATGTCGCGGCGGCGCGTGCGTTCCTCGAGCTCTTGCAGTTGCGCGCGCAGTCGCTTGTTGGCGCGATCGAACGCCTGCTGCGACTCCCATTCGCCCTCGACCAGCGCGTGGCGGATGAACAGCTCACGGGCCAGCTCGGGGTCGATCCGCGAATACTGCACGCGGCGGCGGGGGATGATCGGCACGCCGTAGAGGGTGGCGCGCTCGTACGCGACGACGGCGCCCTGACTCTTCTCCCAGTGCGGTTCGCTGTAGCTGCGCTTCACCAGGTCGCCGGCGATCGGCTCGGCCCACGCCGGATCGATGGACGCGTTCATCCTGGCGAACAGGCGACTGGTCTCGACCAGCTCCGCGCTCATCAGGGCGTTGGGCTGCTTCTTGGCGAGGGTCGACCCCGGGAAGATCACGAAGCGCGTCTGACGGGCACCCAGGTATTCGGCGTTGCGGCCCGCGCGTGCGGAGGCGCTTCCCGCTCCGCGGCCCGACCCGGCCTTGTTGCCTGAGGCGGTCGCATCCTTCAGCCCGATGTGGGAGAGCAGGCCGGCGAGCAGCGACTTGTGGATGCCGTCCGGGTTGACCGACGGTTCCCCGATCGTCAGCCCGAGGGGTTTCGCGAGTTGCCGCAGCTGACGGTAGACGTCCTGCCACTCCCGCACCCGCAGAAAGTTCAGGAACTCGGCTTTGCACAGGCGGCGGAACGCGCTGGAGGAGAGCTCCCTCTGCTTCTCCTCCAGATGGTTCCACAGGTTCAGGAGGGTGAGGAAGTCGCTGGTCGGGTCGGCGAACCGGGCGTGCATCTCGTCGGCCGTGCCGCGCCGCTCGACGGGTCGCTCACGAGGGTCTTGGATGGTGAGGCCTGCGACGATCGCCATCACCTCGCGGGAGACGCCGTGGCGCTTCGACTCCACGACCATCCGTGCGAACCGGGGATCGATGGGCAGCTGGGCGAGGTTGCGACCGACTTTGGTCAGCGCCGACTCCCCGTCTTTCGTGCGCACGACCGCGTTCAACTCCGAGAGCAGATCAAGGCCGTCTTTGATACCGCGGGAGTCGGGCGGCGTGAGGAACGGGAACGCCGCGATGTCGCCGAGCCCGAGCGAGATCATCTGCAGGATCACCGCGGCCAGGTTCGTGCGCAGGATCTCCGGCTCGGTGAACTCGGGGCGTCGCTCGAAATCCTCCTGCGAGTAGAGCCGGATGGCGATGCCGTCACTCGTGCGCCCCGAGCGGCCGGAGCGTTGGTTGGCGCTCGCCTGCGAGATCGCCTCGATCGGCAGCCGCTGCACCTTGGCACGAACGCTGTACCGGGAGATGCGCGCGGTGCCCGCGTCGACGACGTACTTGATGCCGGGCACGGTGAGGCTCGTCTCGGCCACGTTCGTGGCGAGCACGATGCGGCGGCGAACACCCGGCATCGTCGAGGGTTGGAACACGCGGTGCTGCTCGGCGCTCGACAGCCGGCCGTAAAGCGGGAGCACCTCGGTGTGCGGAAGGTTGCGGCCCCGCAGCGCATCGGCCGCATCCCTGATCTCGTTCTCGCCCGAGAGAAAGACGAGCAAGTCGCCCGGCGCCTCCCGGCCGAGCTCATCGATGGCGTCGTTGATGCCCTGCAGGTAGTCGCGATCGGCCGAGGGGATGGGGTCGGCGTCTTCGTCGTCGTCGTCCAGCGCCTCGGCGACGAGCGGACGGTAGCGCACCTCGACGGGGAACGTGCGGCCCGAGACCTCGACGATCGGTGCCGGCTTGCCGTCCGCATCCGCGAAATGCTCGGCGAAACTCTGCGGGTCGATGGTGGCCGAGGTGATGATGAGCTTCAGATCGGGCCGCTGGGGGAGCAGCTGTCTGAGGTAGCCGAGCAGGAAGTCGATGTTGAGGCTGCGCTCGTGCGCCTCGTCGATGATGATCGTGTCGTACTTGCGGAGCATCCTGTCGCGGTGCATCTCGTTCAGCAGGATGCCGTCGGTCATGAGCTTGATGCGCGTGCCCGCTCCGACCCGGTCGGTGAATCGCACCTGGTAACCGACCAGGCCGCCGACCTCCTCGCCCAGCTCCTCGGCGATGCGTTCGGCGATCGTCCGCGCGGCGAGGCGTCGCGGCTGGGTGTGCCCGATGCTCTCGCGGCCCACCTCCAGAGCGATCTTCGGCAGCTGCGTGGTCTTGCCCGACCCCGTCTCGCCGGCCACGATCACGACCTGGTTCTCGCGGATCGCGCGACCGATCTCTTCCCGCTTCTGGCTGACGGGCAGCTCGGGCGGGAAGTGGAGGCGGGCGGGGGAGACCGTGGAAGACATGAGCCCTCCAGTCTACGACGACGGCCGACGATCGGAGAGGATCGGCGCCCCACCCACCCGCACGGGGTGATTGCCCGGGGAACCGCCGTGCCGTAGGTTGCAGTCAACCCGAACGGGTTCTTTTGTCGATGGAGACAGGGAGAACGCCCATGAGTCATGGTTTCGCCACGATGTCGGTCGCGAGCATCCTCGCCGAGACAGCGCACCGGGAGCCGCAGAACGTCGCTCTCGTGTTCGGAGATCAGGAGATCTCCTATGGGCAACTCTGGGAGGAGACCCGCCACTACGCGGGAGCGCTGCGATCGAGGGGCATAGGCGAAGGGGATGCGGTCGCCCTGCTCATCCCGAACGTTCCCGACTTTCCGCGGGCTTACTACGCGGTGCTGTCGCTCGGCGCGATCGTCGTTCCGGTGCATGCGCTGCTGAAGGCGGAGGAGATCGACTACGTGCTGAGGGACAGCGGCGCGAAACTGCTGATCTGCGCCGCGCCGCTGCTCGGGGAGGGCGCGAAGGGCGCTGCGATGGCCGGCATCGAGACCCTGTCGGTGCTGGTTCCCGACGAGATGCGCGGAGCCCTGCCCTTCGCGCGCCTCGAGGACGAGGCGGCCGGAGCGCATCCGATCGACACCTATCTGCCGCGCGACCCGTTCGACACCGCGACCATCCTCTACACGAGCGGGACGACGGGCAGGCCGAAAGGGGCGGAGGGCTGTCACTTCTCCCTGGTCGAGCAGGTGAACACGCTCGCGGCCGGGGCGCTGGATGTGACAGCCGACGACCGCATCCTCGGCTGCCTTCCCCTCTTCCACACCTTCGGCCAGACGTGTGTCATGAACCTCGGCTTCCGGGTCGGCGCCGCGATCGTGCTGGTGCCGAAATTCGACGGCGCGACCGCGCTGTCCTTGCTGAACAGCAAGCGGTGCACCGTGATGACGGGTGTTCCGACCATGTACATCGCCCTGCTGGAGGCGGCCAAGTCGAATCCCGAGCGACCGCCGCTGCGGTACGGGATGTCGGGCGGCGCGGCCATCCCGGTCGCCGTCATCGAGCGCATGAAAGAGGTGTACGGCATCGACGTGCACGAGGGATACGGGCTCACCGAGACCTCACCGGTCGCCTCGTTCAACCACCGCGGCAAGCCGACCAGGGTCGGCACCGTCGGAACGCCGATCTGGGGGGTGGATGTCGAGATCGCCGACGCCGAGATCGACGACCGCATCGAACTGCTCGCCCGCGGCGAGCTCGGTGAGATCGTGGTGCGCGGACACAACCTGATGAAGGGTTACCTGCACCTGCCGGAGGCGAACGCCGAGGCCGTGGTCGACGGCTGGTTCCGCACCGGGGACCTGGGCACGAAGAGCGACGACGACTACATCACGATCGTCGATCGCAAGAAGGACATGATCGTGCGCAACGGCTACAACGTGTACCCGCGCGAGGTCGAGGAGGTGCTCTCGACGCATGCTGCGGTCGCGATGTGTGCCGTGTTCGGGATCAGCGACGACAAGCACGGCCAGGAGATCATGGCCGCGGTCACGCTCATGCCCGACGCCGACGTGAACGCGGACGATCTCGTGGCCTTCGTGCGCGAGCACGTCGCCGCCTACAAGTTTCCGCGCCGCGTCGTGGTTCTCGACGCGCTGCCGCTCGGGCCGAGCGGAAAGGTTCTGAAGCGCGAACTGGTGGCGCGGTTCGAGGTCGCCTGACTCAGTCGATGGTTGAGATCGTCGCCACGAGGGAGTCGCCGAGCACCTCGGGGATGCCGGGCTGGAAGTCGCTCGACAGGTAGAGCCGCACGCCGCGGGATGCCCGTGCCGGGTCGGCGACCTCGTGGCGGTCGCGCAGCGACTGGGCGAACCAGCTCTCGCCGAGCAGGGCGCGCGAGAAGGCGAGCGCCTCGGCATCCGTCGGCGACACGTCCTCCTCTTCCCGGTCGACGGCGCTCACCCGCGTCGCGATGAGGGTGATGGGCTGCCCTTCCGAGGCCGCGACGCAGACCGCCGACACGATGCACAGCACATCGTCGCGGTCGGGAGAGGCGACGGCGATCGGCTCGGTCGGCCGCGGGTTCGCTTCGGCGGAACTGGCGTCGATGAGACGGAACATCGCGTCGCGCAGTTTGGCGAGCTCGTCGCCGTGCTCGATCAGCAGTGCCTGTGCCAGGTTCTCGATGTGCTCGCGCGATGCCATGCGGCTCCCGTCTCTCGTCGGTGCCGACGTTACCGGATTCATCGCCGCGACCACTGAATCCAGAGCCGATGCCGATTGGATGCGCGGCGAGACAGGGATTACCGTAGAACAATGGTTGCAAACGCAAATATCCCCACTCTGACTCTGAACACCACTCTGACTCTGAACAACGGTACGACCATCCCGCAGCTCGGGTTCGGCGTCTTCAAGGTCGACCCGGCCGAGACCACGCGCATTGTCACCGACGCGCTCGAGGTCGGCTACCGTCACATCGACACCGCCGCGATCTACGGCAACGAGGAGGGCGTCGGTCAGGCGCTCGCCGGCGCCGGCATCCCTCGCGAAGAGCTCTTCGTCACCACGAAGCTCTGGAACGACCGCCAGACCGACGCGCAGGCCGCCTTCGACGAGTCGCTCGCCAAGCTGGGCCTCGACTACGTCGACCTGTACCTCATCCACTGGCCCACCCCGGAGAAGAACACGTTCGTGGAGGCGTGGAAGTCGCTCGAGAAGATCGCCGCCTCCGGCCGCGCCAAGGCCATCGGTGTCTCGAACTTCCTCGTGCCGCACCTGGAGCAGCTGCTCGCGAACACCGACGTGGTGCCCGCCGTCAACCAGATCGAGCTGCACCCGGCGCACCAGCAGCCCGAGGTGACGGCGTTCGCGCGCGAGCACGGCATCCACATCGAGGCCTGGGGTCCGCTCGGGCAGGGCAAGTACCCGCTGTTCGAGGCGCCCGAGGTCGCAGGGGCCGCCGAGGTCCACGGCAAGACCCCGGCGCAGGTCGTCATCCGCTGGCACCTGCAGACCGGCAACATCGTCTTCCCGAAGTCGAACCGCCGCGAGCGCATGGCCGAGAACTTCGACGTCTTCGACTTCGAGCTGACCGCCGACGAGGTCGCGGCCATCACGTCGATGGAGCGCGAGGGACGCGTGAGCGCCCACCCCAACGAGGTGAATTAGCAAGTTAGGCTCGCGCTGTGCGCATTGTGACGATCACCGGCAAGATCAGCTACGTCATCGGCGGATACGCGCTGCTGCTCGTGCTGAACGTCTTCGTGTTCCAGCAGCTCGTGAATCCGACGTTCGACGTGATGATCGTCGCAGTGCTCAACATCGCCTTCGTGGTCATCGGGGTGCGCACGTTCCGTGGTATCGAAGAGAACCGCGAAGACCCCCGTGCGTGGTGGCGTGCCACCGCCAAGCCCGCAGCCGGTTTCTGGATCGGCGCCGGGCTGGCGGTGGCGGCCGCCATCTCCCTCCTCGGAGCGCTCGCCTCCGATCCCGAGGACTCATTCGTGCCCGCGGTCGCCTGCCTCGTGTACGCGGCCGCCGCGATCTACTATCTGCACTCGTCATACCGGCTGCGTACGCTCGACCTCGCGCCCTAGCCCGCCCACGTTTACGCCGTGTGACACGCACGCTCGCTTGTGCCGGGATGCGGGCATAGCGTCGAGCCATGTCTCAGCTGCTTCCCGTGCCATCGGCCGACTCCGGTCGCGCTCTGCGTGTCGTCGCCGTCTCCGGCAGCCTCCACGCGCCGTCGAAGACCACGGCGCTCGTCAAAGAGATCCTGGCCGCCTACGGCCGGGAGATCGGCGTCGACGCCCACCTCATCGCCGTCAGTGAGATCGGCCCGGATTTCGCCGGTGCCCTGCGGCGCGACCAGCTGCCCGCCTCGGTGGAGGAGGAACTGCAGCGCATCGAGTCTTCCGACCTGCTGATCGTGGCAAGCCCCGTCTACCGCGCGTCGTTCACCGGGCTGTTCAAGCACCTGTTCGATTTCGTGGGGCAGTACGCGCTCGTCGACAAGCCGGTGCTGCTCGCCGCCACCGGTGGCTCCGACCGGCACGCGCTCATCATCGAGCACCAGTTCCGGCCGCTGTTCGGCTTCTTCCAGGCTCTCACCCTGCCGATCGGCGTCTACGCCAGCGACTCCGACTTCACCGACGGCGCGGTCTCCAGCCTCGACCTCCACGAGCGCATCGACCTCGCCGTCGCCCGGTCGCTGCCCCTGATCCGCAGTAACGTCGCCGAGGCCGACTCGATCGCGAAGTATCTCGGACGATGACCTCCGGCGGCGGTCGCGGATGATTCTGGGCGCGGTCTTCCGGGGGCTCGGCGCGCATCCCGCGGGCTGGCGTCATCCCGGCGCGCACAGGGACCCGCTGAGGGATGCGGCCGTGCTGAAGCGCACGGCACGCACTGCCGAGGCGGCCAAGCTCGACTACCTCTTCTTCGGGGAGTGGCTGGCGACCGGGCCGGACCTCGAGTTCCGTGACCCCGATCTGCTCGCGCGCATCGACCCGGTGAGCTCGATCGCGTTTCTGGCGGGTCTGACGAAGCGCATCGGTCTCATCGCCACGGTGAACACGGCCTTCGCCGACCTGTACACACTGGCCCGGCAGACGGCGTCCATCGACCGGCTGAGCGAAGGTCGCGCCGGGCTGAACGTCGTGACCGGCGCGGATCCTCGAGCGGCAGGCAACCACGGCCGGGACGGGCGCGACGGCACCGAGCCGAACTACGACCAGGCGAGCGAGATCGTGCGCGCCCTGAGGTTGCTCTGGGACAGCTGGGAGGACGACGCGTTCGTGCACGACGCGCGGTCGGGGAGGCTCATCGACCCGGGCAAGCTGCACCGCACGGATGCGGTCGGCGAGCACGTGCGGGTGACGGGACCCCTCAACGTCGCGCGGCCGGTGCAGGGTCACCTTCCGATCGTGCACGCGGGAACGTCGTCGCGCTCCCGGCTGCTCGCCGCCGAGCTCGCCGATCTCTCGCTCGTGGCACTGCCGACCGTGGAGCAGGCCGTGCTCTTCCGGGCCGAGCTGCAGCAGCAGGCGCTGGCCTTCGGGCGCGAGCGCGGACATCCCCTGGTCGTCACTCCCGTGCTGCCCGTGGTGGCCGCCACCACAGCGGAGGCCCGCGCCGTCTACGACGAGCTGCTGCGGCTCGTACCACTCGACGACGGCTCGCCGCTGGCCCAGTCGCCGGATTTCCCGGCCAATCGGTCGATCCGCGCCCTCTCCACCGTGGTCGGGGTGCCGCTCGGCACGCCCGACCTCGACGACGCTGTGCCGCTGAGGGTCACGCGTCGCTTCTCCGACGGCGGTCAGCGACTGCTTGAATCGGTTGCGACGCGCACCGGGCGGCGGGTGGAGGGCGAACGTGCGATCACCTACCGCCACCTCCTCGCGTCCCACGCCGTGCCGGCGACGGCGGTCGTCGGCAGCGCACGCGAGGTGGCCGATCACCTCGACGGGTGGTTCACCGACGGCGCGGTCGACGGCTTCAACGTGCTGAGCCCGTTTCTCGGGGCGCAGTTCGAGGCGTTCACGGGACTCGTCGTGCCCGAACTGCAACGCCGCGGGCTGTTCCGAACCGAGTACGAGGGTCGCACCCTCCGCGATCACCTCGGGCTGGAGCGCCCGCAGAACGTGCACGTCGTCGAGGCGCGCGAGGTCGGCAGGAGCGCCTGACCCATCCCCGGTCCTGTCGTTGGACCGCGGCTACAGCCGAAGGGGGGAGGGCGGCCCACCGGCTCGCGTGCGGGTGGGACTCTGCCACGACGCGCGGGCCGATGTCGGGATCGGCGCCCTCCCTGCTCGGTTCGGTGCGACGTCACGCGTGTTCAGTGCCAGGTCGACTCCCAACAGCGCTCGTCGCGCCGGGGTCTGGGGCACGGGTCACAGCTTACGCTCGTCCGAAGGTTCAGGCCAGCGATTTCTGCCGGCGCGCTCAGCCCACGGGAGTCGTAGGCTGGCGGCATGGCGAACCGGCTCGCTGAGGCGATCAGCCCCTATCTGAGGTCGCACGCGGACAACCCCGTCGACTGGTTCCCGTGGGGCGCGGAGGCGTTCGCCGAGGCCGAGCGACGGGATGTGCCCGTGCTGATCTCGATCGGCTACGCCACCTGTCACTGGTGCCATGTCATGGCAAGGGAGAGCTTCAGCGACCCTGTGCTCGCTGCCGAGCTCAACGAGCGGTTCGTGGCGATCAAGGTCGACCGGGAGGAGCATCCCGAGGTCGACGCCGGCTACCTCTCGGCGGCCAGCGCGTTCACCGGAAATCTCGGCTGGCCGCTGACCGTCTTCGCCACCCCTCGTGGGCAGGCGTTCTTCGCGGGAACCTACTTTCCTCCGCTGCCCGTCGCCGGCCACGCCTCGTTCCGGCAGGCACTGGATGCTGTGACCGACGCCTGGGTGAACCGCCGCGCCGAGGTCGAAGACAACGCGGCGAAGGTGGTCGACGCGCTCGCCGCAGCATCCGCAGCCGCCGTCGAGGTCACCGAACTGCCGAACGGCCGCGTGCTGGATGCGATCGTCTCCGCCATCGCACAGGCGGAGGACCCCGAGTTCGGCGGGTTCGGGATGCAGCCGAAGTTTCCCGTGGCGCCTTTGCTCGGGTTCCTGCTGGCGCGCGAGTCGGGGGTGGAGCTCGCCGTCCGCACTCTCGACCGGATGGCGGCGTCCCCGCTGCGCGATCCGGTCGACGGCGGCTTCTTCCGCTACGCGACGAAGCGTGACTGGAGCGACCCCCATTACGAGCGGATGCTCTACGACAACGCCCTGCTCCTCCGCGCGTACGCGGCCGCGTGGCAGCGGACCGGTGGCGACCGCGCCCAGGAGGCCGCCGACGGCGCGGCGCGGTTCCTGCTCGACGTGCTGCGGCGTGCGAGCGGGGGCTTCGCCTCCGCACAGGACTCGGAGAGTGTGATCGACGGCGTTCGGGTGGAGGGCGCCTACTACCGCGCCTCCGCCGCCGAACGGGCGCAGCTCGAGGCCCCACCCATCGACGAGAAGGTGCTGACCGGGTGGAACGGGTTCGCCATCGGGGCGCTGGCCCGCGCCGGATTCGCGCTCGACCGGCCCGGCTGGCTCGTCGCCGCCGCTCAGGCGGCCGACCTGCTGCTCGAACGGCACGTGCTTCCGACGGGCATCCTCGTTCGGGCCTCCCTCGGTGACAGGGTCTCCGACGCAGGCGCCACGCTCGAAGACTACGGCGGCCTCGCCCACGGGTTGCTCGACCTCGCGCTGGCTGCAGGAGACGTGCGATACGCGGTGGCCGCCCGCGACCTCGTCGACCTCTGCATCGACGCCGCGGTGGAGGAGCACTGCCCGTTCGGTGTTCCCGGTGGCGGAGACCCCGTGCTGCAGAGCAATGGGATGGGCATCAGGATCGACCCCTCGGAGGGCGCGTATCCCTCAGGACTGTCCGCCACGGCATCCGCCGCTCACGTGCTCTACCTGCTCACGGCGGAACGACGCTACGAGCGCGCCGCTCGGGAGGCGATGCGGCTCGTCGCCGCCCAGGCCGAGCAGACCCCCAGCGCGTTCGGTGCGGCGCTCGAACTGATGTCGGCGCTCGACGCTGAACCGGTGCAACTCGTGCTGGTGCTGCCGGACGACCGGCACGCGGATGCGGCCGACGGTCTCCTCGCCGTCGCCCGCCATCGCCACGGCGACCTCGTCGCGGTCGTGTCGGAGAGCGCTGCCGCCGCGTTCGCCGCCGCCGGATTCGAGCTCTTCGCCGGGCGCGCGACACGCGACGGGGCGCCGACGGCCTATCTCTGCCGCGACTTCGTCTGCCACCTTCCGGTCACGGACGCCGCCGCCCTGCGCTGAATCGGCCTCGCCACACGCCTCCGTCGCGCGCGGTAGAGGATACCGATATACAGGATATTGCGCGCTCGGCACTGCGGATGTTTATTGAGACGTGTTAGCGTTGGAACTGATATTCCGTGTCCCAGACTTGACTGCACGCTACCTGCGAGTGATCACTGCGAAGTGAGGAGTTCCCGTGAAACGTCTCACGCTCGGCGGCATCGGCCTCGCCGCGGTGGCCGTCGGCCTCGCCTCCTCCACCTCAGCCGCAGCCGGTTTCCACGACATCGGCTACGCGTCGCTGCAGGCCGCCACCGAGGTGACGTCGGGCGTGCCGCCGGTCGGCAACGACCAGTCGGGCGGCTCGGCCCTCTTCATCAGCCGCTTCGGTGACCTGTTCGTCTCGGGCATCCGTTCCAGCGGCGACGGCGCCGGAAGCGCGTCGACCCCCGCTTCGGCCGACCCGACGAAGGCGATCTTTCCGGAGGGAACAGTGATCGTGGAGGCGGCTGGAAGCTCCGACAACTTCACCGCGTCCAACAGCACGAGCTTCGCGGCGCGCGACTCGGAGGGCGGCGTCTGGACCTGGGGGAGTCCATATCCAGCGGGAGCCGCGGGAGCCGGCCTCATCGGTCGCGGCCCGATCACGCTGCAGCAGTCGTACACGCCGGGCCAGGTCACCACGACGTTCGATGGCACCCCGCTGCCACCGGTCGTCGACCTGCAGCGATCAGAGAACCAGTTCCTCGCGCTCGACGCCGACGGCAACATGTACGCCTGGGGCTACGGCGGCGAGAACATGCCGACCGACAACGCCAGCTCCCAGGGCAACCCTCTGCCTCGCCTCGCGAACGACACCGCGAACAACCTGTCGAGCAGTGGATGCGCGTCCGGGGCGAACGCCGCCGGCACGGTGAAGTGGCACTCGATCTGGGGAGGCAACAACTCCTCGGGCGCGGTGTCGCAGAGCGGCCTCATCTATACCTGGGGCTATGACCACTCCGACGGCACCGGAACGAGCCAGAACAGCCAGCGCTGCCCATACCTGAACCGCGGGGCGAATCAGGCGCTCTTCGCCGCGTATCCCGAGCTCTACACCGACGCAGGCGGCGCTTCCTACGACGGCACGACGGCCAGCTTCACCGCGATCTTCGCCAACATGTCGGCGGGCACCTTGCAGCAGTGCGCCGGAGTGGCCGACAAAGACATGGTCGACCAGGGCGCGTGCCCGGTGCGTCAGCTGGGGTTCAGCGCGCGCGCCCCGCGGATGGTGCTGCAGAACGGCGACCTCTACACGTGGATGATCTCCACCGATCAGACCTACGGCTACAACTTCCTCGGCCGCACGAGCAGCACCAGCTCCTCGGCCCCCGACTACCGTAACCGCCCGGCCGTCGCCCTGCAGAACATCGATTACGCCTCGCCCGGAGTCGGCTCGGTGCAAGCACTCACCCGGTCGGGGGATGTGCTCGGCTGGGGCCGCAACAACTTCTGCCAGGCGATCGGCGTGCACTCCACCGCCGCGACGTCGTGCTCGACGAACGTGAGCGGCGACATCGTCACCATGCCGACGCCGGTCGCCGGGGTGCCGGCGGGAGCCATCTCGAAGGTGGCCACGACGCAGTGCGCGGCCTGGGCGATCACGCCCGCCGGAGACATGTACGCCTGGGGCGGCGGCACGATCGTCGGTTCGAGCTACGTGATGTGCGTCGCCGGCAGCGGCTACAAGATCTACGACCAGACGGCCGTCACCGTCGAGCACATCTTCGGTCAACCCGTCACGGCGAACTCGACCGGAACAATCCGCGTGAAATAACGATCAACCTCCACTGGAAAGGAACGCAGACATGCGAAACAACACCACCGATCGGCCCTCCGCCAAAACGGGTCGCAAGCGCGTCGTCATCGCCGCCGGCGCGTTGCTCGGCGTAGCCGCGCTCGCCACCGCTGCGGCGTTCACCGATCAGGCCTTCCTGAACCTGGGCGGCTCCGGCGGCTTCGGCGGCTCCGAGAACACGTACAACATCCAGGTCTCCAACCGCCAGGAGGCCACCGTCGCCTCCGTGGCGAGCTGGATCGAGGCGAACCCGGATGCGGCGGACATCACGCCGATCGTCGGCGCCGACTCGCTGGTTCCCGGCGGCGACCCGCTGCTGGTGAACATCCCCGTGCGCAACGAATCGGCCTCGTTCGGCTCGACCCTCGACATCGCGTTCGAGAACATCCGGGCCGCCGACCCCGACCCCGACCAGGCAGCCAGGGATGCCGCGTATGCGTCGCTGCTACGGGTCGACATCGCGCAGGTCGACGACGCCACCTCGGTGCCCACCCAGTGGGCGGCCACCGGGCTGACCCTCGCCGATGGAAGCATCGCTGCGACCGACCTCGCTGCGCTCGACGCCGGCGCCGGTTCGGTCCTCGTCGTGCGGGTCTACCTGGTCGACGGCGCCGATCAGGTGAGCACGAACGCCGCGAACGGCGGCGGCGTGCAGCTGCAGGCCACCGTCAGCGGCTCCTCCGTCAGCAGCTGACCGACCGAGCCGCCGCATCGCCGAGTCGAGAGAGGACGAGTGTGGCTGAGCGCAAGCGAACCGGTCGCCGCCGAGCGTTCCTCGCTGCCGGCATCCTGCTCGCGCTGGGTTGGCTGGCCACCGGAGCGGCGATCGTCGACACGATCGACGGCCGCGCGGTGATCACCCAGCCGACGGGCTTCGAGCTGCAGGTCGCCGGGACAGAGGGCGCGTCGCTCGATCCCGACGTGCCGTGGGTCGACGGCGACCCGGTGCCCGGTGAGGTGGAACTCGTCGGCGGCGCCGGGTTCGGTCCCGGCTCGCAGCGCACCTTCACGCTGGGGGTGAAGAACGCCAGCGATCAGCTCACCGGCTCCGTGCGGATGACGGTCTTCAACCCGGAACCTCAGCCGGGACTCACCCTCTTCGATGCGATGGAGTTCACGGTCACCCATGACGGCGCCGTCCTCGCGGACAGCGTTCCCGGGGCCGAGCTCGAGCGCCTCGCCGACCTGCCGCTCGGAGACATCGCGGCGGGCGGGTCGACCACGGTGCTTGTCGACATCTCCCTGCCGGGCAGCCTGGGCAATGAGTACCAGGGGCTCGCCAGCAGGGTCATGATCTCGATGAAAGGCATGAACCGATGAGCGCGACGCGTCACTCCGGGCGGCCTCCGCACTTCCGGCGGGGCCGCGGCGCCGGTGCGGCGACGCTTCTCGCGATCGGTGTGCTCGGGCTGGTCTCCGTGCTGGGAGCGACGGCGGCCTCGTTCGTGCAGACAGCAACGCTCAGCGCGCAGACCTCGGGCCGCATCGAGCTGGGGCAGGGCGCGGAGGTCGCCGTGCGCTATCCGGACCCCGCGTCGCCGAACGTCATTCACCGTGCCGACGATGTCACCAGGGCGCCGATCACCACCCTGCTGGTCGACCCGGTGGGCGACCCGGAGCAGAGAACGGCCCGCGCCGACGTGACCCTGCGCACGCTCGACGGCTCGGCGGCATCCGCGGTCTCCCTGCTGCTGAACGATCGCGGGGACGGAGACGCGCCGGCGGTCTTCGCAGCGCTCCGGTTCGGCGTCTACGCAGACGGCGTGCCTCTGCTCCCTGACGGGATCCCGCTCTCGGCCGCGCAGATCGCGGAGTTGAACGGCGGCACGGGCATCCGATTACCGGTGCTCGGCGCCGACGGAGGGACCGCCCCGGTCGTGTCGGTCACGGTGTGGCTCGACCGCACCGCGCCTCGCGAGGCGTATGCGACCACCGTCGACATCGGCCTGACGTTCACCGGCGAGACAGTCGCCGGCGACACCATCGACGTGGAGGCGACCTTCTGATGAACCGCACGACCCGCTTCGCGGCGAGCGCCGTCGCGGCCGCCCTGCTCATCCCGGCCGCCGCTCTGGGTGTGACACCGACAGCGTCCGCCCTGGGCGGCCCGCTCGACTCTGCGCTCGACGCCGCACAGACCCACATCGAGCTCGCGCTCCCTGCGCCAGGCCATCAGGACACCTGGAACATGACGGTGCGCAACACCGGTCCCATCGCGCGGCAGGTGAGCTTCACCGTGCTCACCGCCGAGGGTGCCGCGTTCGAGGGAGCGAATCCGGCCCAGCTCGCGCTCGTCTCCTCCGGCCGCACGCTGGCCGAAGCGTCCGCTGTGGCCCAGCTCACCGGCCGCAGCTTCGATCTCGGATCGTTGGCCGCGGGGGAGACCCGCGTCGTGACGGCCACGATCGGTCTGCCCATCGAGGCCGGTGACGAGTACCGCACCGCCCAGGCTGTCGTCGACTGGCGCTTCTCATCGCTGCGGGAGTCGGACGACGCGGGCGACTCGCCGATCGCCTCGACCGGTTCGGACGTGGTCCCCTGGCTGGTCGCCGCCGCGCTCGCGATTCTCGGCGGGGCGTACCTCGTGCTCATCTTGCGGCGTCGGCGGGAGGACGGCTCATGACCACCCGAGCGCTCGCAGCCCTGGGCCGCACCCGTACGCGCACCGTCGCGATCGCGGTCGGCGTCATCGCCGCGCTGTCGGTGGTGCTCGGTTTCAGCGTGACGCCCACCTCGGCCGGGTTCGCCGACCAGGGGAGACTCACACTCCAGAGCATGGGCGCCGACTTCGGGTTCGGCGCCATCCGCGCCGACGGAACGGTGGTGCTGCCCGACGAGAACGGAACGATCGAGGGCTCGTTCACCGCGGTCGACCACCTCGTACCCGGAACAACCGCCCGGCTGAAGGTCGGCGTGTTCGGCAACAGCGAGTCGGTGCGAACCGCGATCTCTCTGGCGCTGCCCGCGGGCTCGGTCACGGGAGACACGGCCTCGGCCCTGCGGTTCTCGGCCGTAGCAGAGGTGGACGGCGCGCAGACGGTGCTCTTCGGCGATCCGGACGATCCCGCCGGAGGGTCGACCGCCGCCGAGCTGGGCGAGCAGGCGGCGAACAACGCCGGCGTCACCGTGCTGCTCGCCGCTCGGGAGCTGCCGCCGCTCGGCGACGGCGCGACCTGGAGCGGCCCGGCCGGCTCCCGCGCCACGATCACGCTCGTCGTCCACCTGCTCGACACCCCGGAACTCTCCGCGACGAACGCGGGCGCCGCGGCGATCGGATTCCGGATCACCGGCGCATCGGACTAGCGTGGTCGACTCGACGGAAAGCGTGAGCAGCGGGTGGGCGGCGGTGGCCGTGCTGCGCTCGATCGTGCTCTGGGTGGCTGCCATCGTCGGGGCGGCCTGCATCGTCCTGTTCCTGGCGGCCATCCTCTTCGGCATCCGGCCCCAATCCGTCATCTCCGGATCGATGACGCCCTTCATGCCGACCGGGTCGCTCGTGCTCGTCCGCGACGCCCCGGCCTCCGACCTCAAGGTGGGTGAGGTGATCACCGTCCCGCGGCCGAACGGCGAGGGCCTCATCACGCACCGCATCGTCGCCATCACTCCGGCCGAGCGCGGCTACAGCGTCGTCCTCCGCGGGGACGCGAACGCCGCCGACGATCCGCAGCCGTACACGATCGCGCACGCGGGCCGGGTCCTCGTCGTGATCCCCGGGGTGGGCTTCATCGCGGAGCTGCTCAGAACGCCGTTCGGGATCGGCGGTGTGGTGCTCGTCGCGCTCGCGCTGATCGCTGCGTACGCGGTGCCGCAACGCCGCGGTGGTTAGGCGCGCTCGACACGGTCGAGCATCCCCCAGACAGCTTCGCTCAACTCGGGATGCTCCAGCGCGATGCGCCGAAGCACGCTGTACTCGAAGCGCGCGAACGTCTCGCGGCCGGCCGCAGGATGGTGGGCGCGAGACTGCTCATCCGCGAGATCGAAGGCGTCGATCGCGCTCAGCCGCAGGGTGATGACGACCTGCTCGTCCACGCTCGGCAGGTCGGGGATGAACTGCCACGGGTCTTCGCCGGCCCGGCACCGATGCTCGATGATGGCGGACAGTTCGTCGCGCGCCAGCTGGCGGAGCACTTCGATGCTCGTCGGTACCCCGTCCACCACGATCGTCCCTCTCGCCTTGCCTCGCGCAGCTTTGCCTCGTCCCGTTTGGTTCGTACAGCCTACGACGCTCCGAGGACACCGGCGACGGCCGGCGACGGCACGTGACCGGGGCGGCCTCAGCTCGTGCGGGAGAGCAGGAACTCGTTGAGTGCGGCCGTGAGGCCCGCGTCGACGCCGAGCGGTTCGCCGTCGAGCTGGGTGACCGGAGCCGCTTGGCGCACGCTCGACACCAGCCAGATCGCGTCGGCGGCCACGAGCTCGTCAGCGGTGATCCGCTCGTACGAGGTGCTGAGTCCGCGCTGTGCGAAGAACTCGAAGACGCTGGCCTGCGTGGTGCCCGCGAGGATGCCCTGGTCGGTCTGCGGCGTGCGCACGGTGTCGCCGCCCAGCACGATCACGTTGGAGGTCGGGCCCTCGAGGACGAACCCGTCCGAGCTGATGAAGATCACGTCGTCCGCTCCTCGGCGGGACGCCTCTCGCAGCGCCGCCCGGTTGGTGGCGTAGGAGAGCGTCTTGGCCCCGGCCAGCAGCCACGGCGATGTCTCGGCGACGTCGTGCGCGTAGCCGCGGTCGAGGGTGACGACACGGATGCCCTCGCGCGCGGCCGCGAAATCCTCGGCCGGAGCGACGTACACCCACCCGCTCGGGCTGCCGGAGCCCTCGACGCCGCGGGTCAGGATCAGCTTCGCGAACAGCTCGCGCGTGCCGGGGTTCAGCGGCCGGTTCTCCGCGATTCCGGCGAGCACCGCATCCCGCCAGAGCGTCAGGTCGGGCTCGGCGATGTCGAGCAGCTCGGCCGAGTGCGCCAAACGCTCGAGGTGCGGCTCCAGCGCCTGCGGGTGACCGTCGACGACGCTGATCGTCTCGAACACCCCGTCTCCGCGGGTGAGGCCCAGGTCCATCAGGTTCACCTGGGGCGCATCGGCGTCGACGGATGCGAATCCGGCGGAGTGCGCGGAGCCCGCCGAAGCGGTGGTCGGCGCGGTGAGGGTCAGCAGCGTTGCACGGGTCATGGCTCCATTGTCTCTCTCACCCGGAACGCGTCGTCGCCGAGCGGGGTGCTGTCGCTCACGGTCACGTCGGCCACCTCGGCGCCGGGCGGCCCGGAGCGCAGCCAGTCGAGCATCCTGTCGACCCTGTCGGGCTCGCCCTCGATCTCGACCTCGACAGTGCCGTTCGACCGGTTGCGCGCGAATCCCGCGACGCCGAAGGTGTGCGCGGCCTGACGCGCGCTCCAACGGAAACCGACGCCCTGCACCGTTCCGGTGACGATCGCGTGTTTGCGGATCATCGCCCCATTCTGCACCCGCCGGTGCGTTTGAATGGGTGGGTGAACCCTTCGCGCGCGTCCGACCCTGAACAGCAAGACATCGAGCACCACCACATCCAGCACGACCCCGCGCTCGTCTCGTTGCTCCGCGACGATCTGCGCGCGGCGGGCTACGGAGTCGCGGCGGTCTCCGCACTCTGGGGGAGCGTGGGCGCCGAGGCATTGCACCGGGGCCAGCGTATTCCGGCCCTGCGCGCTCTCGACGCCGAGCGGCGGCAGCGCGGGGAGACGCCCGTTGCCACCCTGTCCGAGTTGTTCGTGCTCGGCAGGTCCGTCGCCGTGCCGGCGCTCGCCGCGGCGCTTCCCGCGCTGGGCGTCAACGGCGCCGTCGCCCTCGGCCTGGTGCGTGTCGCCGGCACGACGGCCGAACCGGCGGTGGACCTGCGGCCGTACAGCTTCGTCGACGCGATCGGCGCCGGCGAATGGTGGATCGTCTCCGACCTGGGGGAGCTCGCGCTGGGCCACGCCCTTCCGGTCGACCACGTGCTCGGCGTGGGTGGCGCATCCCTCACCCTGAGCGGCCTGATGCTTCAGACGCCGGTCGACCGTGCCCTCGATCTGGGCACCGGATGCGGTATCCAGGCGATGCACGCGTCGCGCCACGCCCGCCACGTGGTCGCCACCGACATCTCCGAGCGCGCGCTCCAGCTCGCCGCGCTCAACGCCGAGCTCAACGGCATCGGGAACATCGAGCTGCGGCTGGGCAGCCTGTTCGAGCCGGTCGCGGGGGAGAGATTCGACCACATCGTCTCCAACCCGCCGTTCGTCATCACCCCGCGCGGCGACGGCGTGCCCGAATACGAGTACCGCGACGGGGGACTGGTCGGCGACGCCTTGGTCGAGGCGGTGGTGCGGTCGGCGGGCGAGCACCTCGCACCGGGCGGCGTCGCGCAGTTGCTCGCCAACTGGGAGTACACCGCCACTCGCGACGGGCTCGCCCGAGTCGGCGACTGGCTGGACGCATCCGAGCTTCCGCTGGACGCCTGGGTGATCGAGCGCGACCAGCAGGACGCCGCCGAGTACGCCGAGACCTGGATCCGCGACGGCGGAACGCGACCCGGAACACCCGAATTCGACGCCCTGTACGACGCCTGGCTCAGCGACTTCGCCGCGCGCGGCGTGACCGCGGTCGGGTTCGGCTACGTGCTGCTGCGTCGTCCAGCGACGGGCGACCTGACGCTGCGCAGACTGGAGCGACTGCACGGTGCGCTCGGGGCCGTCGAGGCGGGCCTGGGCGTGCATCTCGGCGCGGCCCTGCAGGCGCACGACTGGCAGGCCGGCCTGGACGACGAGGCCATCGCCGCGACCCGGTTCGCGGTCGCCGGAGACGTCACCGAGGAGCGCCACTTCTGGCCGGGCGACGAGTCGCCGACCGCCCTTCTCCTACGGCAGGGCGGCGGGTTCGGCCGCAGCGTTCAGGGCGACACCGCGCTGAACGCGCTCGTCGGCGCGAGCGACGGCGAACTCACCGCGGGATCGATCGTCGCGGCTCTCGCACAGCTCCTCGAGGTGGATGAGGGTGCGCTCGGGGCCGAGCTCATCCCCGTGGTGCGCGCGCTCGTCGTCGACGGGTTCCTCGTTCCTGTGGCCTGAGCTCCCGCCGTTCGCCGCGACGCGTCAGGCCGCCGGGCGCTCGACCGGCACGAACGTGACGTCGGTGAGCCGCCCATCCCGCACCACCGCGGTCAGGAACGTGCCGACGGGCTGACGCCGCCTGTCCGTCGGCGAGCCGGGGTTCAGCAGGCGCAGCCCGCCCGGCGCCGTGCTGTCCCACGGGATGTGGCTGTGCCCGAACACCAGCACATCCGTGTCGGGGAAATCGCGCTCGCACCGCAGCTCGCGCCCGGTGGCCGGGCCTGTCTCGTGCACGACCGCGAAGCGGAGGCCGCCGAGGTCGGCGCAGGCGATCTCGGGGAGCCGCTCGCGCAGGGCCTCGCCGTCGTTGTTGCCGTACACGCCGATCAGACGGGATGCGCGGCTCTGCAGCGCATCCAGGGTCGCCGTGTCCACCCAGTCGCCCGCGTGGATCACGACGTCCGCCGCGTCGACAGCGCGCCAGACCTGCTCGGGCAGTGCCCGCGCGCGTTTCGGCAGGTGCGTGTCGGAGAGGATGACGAGACGGAGCGGTTCGGCCATGCTTTCAGCGTGCCACGGCGGAGGGGGCCGGTGGCAAACGGTTCGCAAACCCGCCGCCGGGGATTAGCGTCGAGGTATGGACCTTCGAACCCTCGGAAACAGCGGAACCATCGTCTCCTCTCTCGCGCTCGGCACAATGACGTTCGGTGCCGAAGCCGACGAGGAGACCTCCCACACCCTCATCGACACCTATCTCGACGCCGGCGGCACGTTCATCGACACCGCCGACGTCTACAGCTCCGGCACGTCGGAGACCATCATCGGCCGCTGGCTCTCCACGCATCCGGACCGCCGCGACGGCATCGTCATCGCCACCAAGGGGCGTTTCCCGATGGGCGAGGGTCCGAACGACATCGGGCTCTCCCGCACCCACCTGCGCCGTGCCCTCGACGCCTCGCTGTCGAGGCTCGGCGTCGACCACATCGACCTCTACCAGATGCACGCCTGGGATGCCGTGACGCCGATCGAGGAGACGCTGCGGTTTCTCGACGACGCGGTGACCGCGGGCAAGATCTCCTACTACGGCTTCTCCAACTACCTCGGCTGGCAGCTGACCAAGGCCGTGCAGGTCGCCAAGGCCGCCGGCTGGGCGCCGCCGGTCACCCTGCAGCCGCAGTACAACCTGCTGGTGCGCGACATCGAGCACGAGGTGGTGCCCGCAGCCCAGGATGCGAACATCGGCCTCCTGCCCTGGTCGCCGCTCGCCGGCGGCTGGCTGAGCGGCAAGTACACCCGCGATCAGGCGCCGACCGGGGCCACGCGGCTCGGCGAGAACCCGAAGCGCGGCATGGAAGCCTGGGACAAGCGCAACGCCGACCCGCGCACGTGGGAGGTCATCGACGCCGTGTCCGCCGTCGCCGACGAGACGGGGGCATCCGCTTCGCAGGTGGCCCTGGCCTGGCTTCTCGCGCGGCCCGCCGTCACCTCGGTGATCCTCGGCGCCCGCACCGTCGAGCAGCTCACCGACAACCTCGGCGCCGCCGACCTCGAGCTCTCCGGCGAGCAGCTGACCCGTCTCACCGACGCCAGCGCTCCGCGCATCGACGACTACCCGTACGGCACCGCAGGTCGGCAGCAGCGGCACCGCAAGCTCGAAGGCGGGCGATGACACCGCATCCCACGCCGTCGGCCGCACGAGCGCGAGGGTGAACGAGCGCAGGCAGCTCGCACTCACCCTGCTCGTCGCGGGCACGTTCTTCATGGAGAACCTCGACGGCACCATCCTGGCCACCGCGGCTCCGACCATCGGGCGCGCCTACGGCGTCGACTCGGCGGCGGTGGGACTCGCGATCACGGCCTATCTCGTGACGCTCGCGGTGCTCATCCCCATTTCCGGCTGGCTCACCGAGCGGCTCGGAGCGCGCACGGTGTTCGCCGGCGCGATCGCGGTGTTCACGATCGCGTCGGCGCTGTGCGCCGCCAGCGGAGACCTCGCCCAGCTGACCGTCATGCGGGTGCTGCAAGGAGCGGGCGGCGCGATGATGGTGCCGGTCGGCAGGCTCGCGGTGCTGCGCGTCACCGAGAAACGCGATCTCGTGCGGGCGATCGCCTGGCTCACCTGGCCGGCGCTCGCCGCGCCCATCTTCGCGCCGCTCGTCGGCGGCCTTCTGGTCACGTACGCCGGCTGGCAGTGGATCTTTCTGCTCAACATCCCGCTCGGGATCGTCGCCTTCGTCGCGGCGATCCGCCTCACGCCGATCGACGTCGCACGCACCCGCAAACCGCTCGACTGGATCGGGTTCGTGCTGACCTTCACCGGCGTCGGCGGTGTCGTCGTGTTCGGAGCGCTGCTCGCCGATCCGTCCGCGCCGCTCCTGGCGGTCGTCGCATCCGGTGCAGCCGGCGCTGTGCTCACGGCCGCGGCGATCTGGCATCTCGGACGCGCCGAGCATCCGTTGCTCGACCTCCGGGCCTTCCGCATCGAGACGTTCCGCGTGACGCACGCCGGAGGCTCCCTGTTTCGCCTCACGATCTCGGCCGTGCCCTTTCTGCTGCCCCTGTTCTTCCAGGATGCGCTCGGCTGGTCTCCCGTTCAGGCCGGCGCCGTCGTGCTCGCGCTGTTCGTCGGCAACCTCGTGATCAAACCCGCCACGACGCCGATGCTCACCCGCTGGGGTTTCCGCACCGTGCTGATCTGGTCGACGACCGGCGCCGTCGCGACCATGCTGCTGTCGGCGCTCATCGCACCGCTCACCCCCATCGCGCTCGTCGTCGCCCTGCTGCTCGTCAGCGGGATGACCCGGTCGACGGGTTTCACCGCGTACAACACGATCGCGTTCGCCGACGTGCCCGCCGATGAGATGACCGGCGCGAACACGCTCGCCTCGACCGTGCAGCAGATCGCGGCGGGGCTCGGTGTCGCCGTCGGCGCGGTGGCCCTGCGATTCGGGGCGCCGCTGGCGTCGGCCGTCGGCCTCGACTCCGTCTCGGGCGCGTACCGCGTGGCGTTCGTGCTCGTCGGGATCGTCGCGCTCGGTTCCGTCATCGAGTCCGCCCGGCTCTCGCGCACCGCCGGCGAGAACATCCGCCCCCCGCGCCGTCCGCGCCGCCCCCGGGCCACGCATCCCGCCACCTGACGCCCCCTCCCCGCCCCGGACGATCGAGGGGTCCCAACGCGCCGTTACATGTACCCATGTAACGGCGCGTTGGGACCCCTCGATGGGGTGAGAAGGGTGCCCTGCAGCGTCAGCGTGCCTTGGGCACGACGGTCAAGACGCGTTCGATGTACTCGAAGAACGCCTCAAGGTAGCCGCGGAGGAAGGTCTCCGTGCCCGCATCCGTCACCTCGCCATCCGGGGTGATCAGGCCGGGCCGCACCGTGATGTACGCCTCGGGGGTGTTCATCTGCGGGGCATTCAGAAAGCTGAGCACGCTGCGCAGGTGCTGCTGCCCCACGGCGGTGCCGATCGCACCGGTCGACGCGCCGATCACCGCGGTGGCCTTGCGCGCGATCACGTTCTCGCCGTAGGGCCGGCTCGCCCAGTCGATCGCGTTCTTCAGGGCGCCCGGGATGGAGCGGTTGTACTCCGGCGTGATGAACAGCAGGGCGTCCTGGCGGGCGATCTCGGCCTTGAAATCGCGGGCGACCTGTGGATAGTCGCCGTCGAGATCCCGGTTGTACAGCGGCAGCTCGCGGATGGAGATCTCAGTGAAACGGAGCTCCTCCGGTGCCAGACGGATGAGCGCCTTGGAGAGGAGCCGATTGATCGAGTCAGCCGACAGGCTTCCGACGAAGTATCCGACGTCGTAGGGCGGTGTGAGTTCGTTGATCGTTGCCATGCGCACAGCATCCTCCCCTCGGTCGCCGGTGTCTACGCGCGTCTGAGGCTGCCCGCTTTCGGAAATAGGGCATCCTCCCGATGTGACGGCACCCCCTTAGAGAACAGTCTGAGACCACTGGAAAAGAGTGGGATGGGGAAGCGAAAATGTTGTTGTCGGAAGAGTTTCAGATGGGCCGGATCAATGCGCGGGAAGCCGCGGAACAGAGCCGGGAGATCGAACTGGCGCGAGTCGTTCGGGCCGAGTCCGCGTGGCACCGGTCGTCGCCGCGCGTTACAGCCTCGACGGTGCCGGATGCGGGCGTGACGACCGCGCGGAACGCGCCGGAATCCGGCTCAGGAACGCCGACCGTCGCCGCCGAACGAGAACTGCAGTCGGCCGGTCGGTGAGGCCTCTTGTTCCGTCCATGAAGACGGCTGATTCGAGACCCGGGATGTCGGTGGTTCGTGGCACGATGAGGCCATGCGATCACCGGCTTCCAGCCTCTCGATGATCGGGCGCGAGTCCGATCTGGTCGCTCTGCGCGAAGAGCTGGCGCTTGCGTCGAGCGGTGGTGCGTTTGCGCCACGCCAACCGGTCGCAGCACAGTCGGTCGCAGCACAGCCGGCCGCGACCCAGCCGGCGGTCGGGCAGCCGCGAGTCGCGGTGATCGGCGGCGAAGCGGGCATCGGCAAGACGCGGCTGCTCGACGAGTTCCGGGCCGAGGCGGCCGCGTCCGCGGTCGTGGTCACCGGCAGAAGCATCGACCTCGGCAGCGACGCCACACCGTACGCGCCGTTCACCGGCGTGCTGCGCGAGCTCGTCGGCGCGATCGGCGTCGATGCCGTCATCGAGGCGGCGGGCCCCGGCGCCGGCGTGCTTTCCGTGCTCCTTCCCGAGCTCGACGGGATGTCGGGCACCCCGGCACGCACGGGCGCCGAGAGACTGTTCGAGCTCGTGACCGTGCTGTTCGAGAACGTCTCGGCGGCACGGCCCGTCGTCGTGATCCTCGAAGACATCCACTGGGCCGACACCGCCACGCTCGAACTGGTGCGCTTCGTCGTCAAGATGATGGCGCGGGGCCGATTCCTGCTCGTGCTCAGCTACCGCAGCGACGAGGTGCTGCGCGGGCATCCGCTGCGCTCGTATCTGCCCGAGCTCGACAGAACCCGGCGCGTCACCCGCTGGGAGCTCTCGCGGCTGGACCGAGCGCAGGTAGCGGCGCAGGTCGAGCAGATTCTGGGCAGCCTGCCCGACGCCGAAACCGTCGGGCGCATCTACTCCCTCAGCGAGGGCGTGCCGTTCTTCGTCGAAGAGCTCGCCGCCATCGACCATCTCGGCACCGGCGAAGAGCTGCCGGAGACCCTGCGCGAACTGCTGCTCGCCCGCTACGAACGGCTCAGCGAGACGGCGCAGAGCCTCTTGCGGCTCATCTCCGCGGGCGGCGTCTGCGTCGAGCACCGGCTGCTCGAAGTCGTGTTCGAGGGCACGGCAGACGAGCTCGACGCAGCCGCTCGTGAGGCCGTCGTCGCTAACGTGCTGAGCGCCGACAGCACCGAGTACTCGTTCCGGCACGCTCTGGTGCGCGAGGCCGTGCATTCCGACCTCCTGCCCGGCGAACGAACCCGCTTCCACACACGCTACGCACTCGCCCTGGAGTCGATCGCCGCGGCCGCAGCGTCGGGCAGCAACGCGGATCCGGGGACCAGCACCAGCAGCAACGCCGGCTCTGCGAGCCAGCTGTCGTATCACTGGATGGCCGCCCACGATCCGCGGCGCGCCTTCGTCGCGACGCTCGAGGCCATGGAGGAGGCACGACGCTCCTACGCCTACCGGGCCGCCGCAGCGATGGGCGACAGGGCTCTCGAACTCTGGGACCAGGTCGACGACGCCGAGGCGATCGCCGGCCGGAGCCGCGCCGAACTCCTCTCGCGAACCGCGTCGGATCTCCGCAACGCCGGCGACAACGAACGAGCGCTGGCACTCGCCAACCTCGCACTGGTCGACGCCTCGCAGCTGGAGCCCGCCCAGCATGCGCGACTCCTGCGCGACAAGGCGCTGTATCTGAAGAATCTCAATCGCACCGGCTCGGTGGAGCTGCTGCAGGAGGCGCTCGCGATCGCACCGCACGATCCCGCCGACGATCTGCGCGCCCAGCTGCTCGCCGAACTCGCTGGCCGCCTCATGCTCGAGGCCCGTTACGACGAGGCGATCGAGATGTCGTCGCTCGCGATCGGCGAATCGCACGAGGCCGGCGGCCCGCGCGGTTCCTCTGTGGCCCACACCGTGCGCGGAATCGCCCACATCGACCGCGGCGACATCGAGCTGGGGCTCGCCGACCTCGAGACCGCACGGGCGCTCGCGGGCACCGACGCCAATCCGCTGATGCGTCATGCCGTCAACGCGTCCGACGCTATGAACGTCATCGGCCGCTACCAAGACGCGGTCGATATCGCGGAGGCGGGCGTCGCACTCGTGCGCACCCACGGCGTCGAGCGCACGAGCGGCGTCATGCTCTCCTCGAACACGGTCGAGCCGCTGATGGCGCTCGGCGAGCTCGACCGCGCCGAGGAGTTGCTCGATCCGGCCATCGCCCTCGACCCACCGCCGGGCTTCCGGGTGCATCTGCAGCGCATGAAGCTGTGGCTCACGCTGTGGCGCGGCGACACCCAGCGGGCCGACGATCTGCTTCGCAAGTGGCGGCCCGGGATGCTCGTGCAGAGCGGCATCGAGATGCAGTCGCGGCTCGGATTCGCTCGAGTCGCCGCCGAGGTCGCCATCGCGCAGGGTGACGCGCGTCGTGCCTGGTCGGACGCGAGCGTCATCACATCGCCGTTCTGGCGGTCGATTCCCGCCTACGATCTTCCGCTGCTCGCCGTCGCGGCCCGCTCGCTCGCGATGGTGTGCTCGGATGTGCCCGCCTACGTCGAAAGCGTGGCCGCCGACCAAGATGCTGGGGTCGGCACGCACCAGCAGCCGACCACGCAGCAGCTGGCCGCCGGCATCCCGGTCGAGGTCGCGGCCGCCCGCTTGCGTGATATCCTCAGCACGCTGACCGCCTGGCCCACCTACCCGGTGTGGGCGCCGATCGTCGAAGCCGAGCTTCTGGGCCTTCCGGCGGCAGACCTCGACGGGCTCGCAGACCTCGACGGGCTCGCAGACCTCGACGAGCTCGGCATGCCCCGCTCCGAGCGGACCATCGAAGCGTGGCGTCGCGCGGTCGATGCCGCGGACGCGCCGCTCGCGCCCGCCCACCTGCGCCCCTACTCGCTGCTTCGCCTCGCGCAGGCGCACGCCGAAGCCGGCGACCGGGCTGCGGCGGAGTCCGCCGCCCAAGAAAGCAGGCAGCGAGCCGGCGCGCTCGGGTTCGGCCTGATCGTGCGGGAGGTCGACGCGCTCACCGATCGAGCCCTCGCTCGTCGGCATCCGTCGGCTCGGAACACGGAGTCCCCGCTCACCGAGCGCGAGGCCCAGGTGCTCGCGCTGATCGAGCAGGGCCTCAGCAACAAGCAGATCGGCGAGACGCTCTACATCAGCGCCAAGACCGCGAGCGTGCACGTGTCGAGCATCCTCAAGAAGGTCGGCGCGGCCTCTCGCACAGAAGCGGTCTACCGCGCATCGCGCTTCGCCGACTGAGGGCTGCTCAGCCGTCCACGGTGAGCGCGCAGGCGATGCACAACTCGGCCGTCGGGCGCGCACGGAGCCGCTCGACGCCGATCGGGCGGCCGCAGCGCATGCACACGCCGAACGTACCGTCGTCGACCCGGGCGATCGCCGCATCCACCGCCTTGATGTCCTGAGCCGTGTCGCCGCGCAGGCTCTGCAGCCTGGTCCACTCGAACGACATGGTCGGGCCCTCGGGGTCGTGTTCGTCGTCCGCCGTGCCGTCGGCGCGGGAGGCCAGCACCTCGCCCAGCGACTCGGCGAGGCGTTGGGCCTCGGCGATGTCTTCGGAGCGCCGCCCGCGCAGCAGTTCGGCGAGCTCGGTGAGCTCGTCCTCCGTCAGTTCGCTATCTGTCACCATGCCGCGCTCCGCGCCGCAGTCCGAATCCTCATCGACCGATCCCCATCGTGCTCCGGGCGACCTTCCCCGATGGTGCACCACCGGTGGCAACCCTGCCGCCGGCCGCACCGCTACGGTCGCCGATGCACAGAGAGTACGCCTGTCGACACGAAAAGCGTGTCAGCGCGCTCGCGCGCCCGCCTTAGCGGACGGGAAGGGTCTGCTCGATGAGGTCGACGATCTGGGGGTCGTCGGGCTCGACCGTCGGACGGAAACGGTGCACCGAACCGTCAGGGGTGATGACGAACTTCTCGAAGTTCCACTTGACCTTGCCCGCCTTGCCCGACGCATCCGGGGTCTTGGTGAGCTCGGCGTACAGCGGGTGCTGCGACTTGCCGTTGACCTTCACCTTGTCCATCATCGGAAAAGTCACACCCCATGTCGTCGAGCAGTACTCCTTGATGGCGTCAGTCGAGCTCAGCTCCTGCAAGAACTGGTTGCTCGGAAAACCGATGACGGTGAAGCCCCGGTCGCCGTAGGTCTTCTGCAGTTCTTCGAGCTTCTCGTACTGCGGCGCCAGGCCGCAGCGGGAGG
Source organism: Leifsonia sp. NPDC058292 (assembly GCF_042880955.1). NCBI lineage: Bacteria > Bacillati > Actinomycetota > Actinomycetes > Micrococcales > Microbacteriaceae > Leifsonia > Leifsonia sp. NPDC058292. The sequence goes on along the minus strand of NZ_JBHVYL010000013.1, from coordinate 19,904 downwards.
CGACGTTGACCACGAGGATGACCTTGCCGTCGAACTCCTTGAGGGAGGTCGGTGCGCCGTCGATCGTGGTGAGGGGGATGTCAGTAAGCGTCATGATGTGAGCTTAGGCACGCCGACCCGGCCGTCGCTCCATCCTTTGCAAGTACCCAGGCAAGGTTCAGAATCGGCCCACCACGCCGAGGCTTCCCGGGCGCTCAGGGGAGCCGTGTCGCCAGCGGGGCCTCGGCATCCGCCGCCCATTCGTTGAGCGAGCCGTCGTAGATGGCGACGTCCGTGCGGCCGAGCAGCGCCAGGGCCAGCGCGTCGGAGGCCGCCGCGATACCGGCGTTGCAGTACGCGACGATCGTGTCGTCGGAGGCGAGTGCGCCGGCCAGTGCTTCGCGCAGTTGCGCCGGCGGCAGGAACTCGTTCGTCGCGCGGGAGACGAGTCTTCCGGCCGGCGCGCTCAGGCTGCCCGGGATGTGTCCGAGTCGCGCGCGGTGGCCGGACTCGCCGGTGAACTCCTTCGGAGGGACGCCGCAGACCAGCGTCGCCCGCTCCGACCCGTCGACGACACCGGAAACGAACTCCTTCTCCACCCAAGCGCCCGGGCGCTCCGTCGCCACGAACGGTGCGCTCGACGACACGACACCGCGCGGTTCGACGTGCCCGAGATCCGTGGCGCGCTCTTCGTGTCTCCATTTGCTGAGGCCACCGTCGAGCACGGCGACCCGATCGAATCCGAACGCCCGGAACAGCCACCACACGCGCGAAGCCCATTGACCGACGGCCGCGTCGTAGACCACGACGGTGGTGTCCGCATCCACACCCACCGCCCCGGCCGCCGCCTCGAAGGCGCGCGCATCGGGCCGGGTGAACGGATGACTTCCGCGCGGGTCGCTGAACACGTCGACCAGGTCGGCGAAGACGGAACCCGGGATGTGACCGTCGACCAGGAACCGGTCGAGGCCGCTGATGAACGTCGGCGCTCCGTCGGCACGCGTCGACGGAACGACGGTCGCGTCGAGCACCACGAGTCCGTCGGAACCCAGGTGGTCGGCGAGCCACTGCGTGGAGACGAGCGGCCTGTCGATCGCGGCGGCGAGATGGGAGGCGCCCGCGGCCGTGCTCGGGCGCGTGCTGGTCGGGGTGTGGGATGCGGTGCTCACGACGACCACGCTAACCAGCGCATCCCCTGGCGCCTACGACCCCCGCAATGCGACGTAACCCGAGAGCCGGCTCAGCACCCGGCGCCCGGTGCCCGGCTCAGCACTCGATGACGTTGACCGCGAGGCCGCCCTCGCTGGTCTCCTTGTACTTCGTCGACATGTCGAGCCCTGTCTGGCGCATCGTCTCGATCACGGCGTCGAGCGACACGAGATGCGAGCCGTCGCCGTGCAGCGCCAGGCGCGCGGCGGAGACCGCGGTGGACGATGCGATGGCGTTGCGTTCGATGCACGGGATCTGAACCAGTCCGCCGACCGGGTCGCAGGTGAGGCCGAGATGATGCTCCATCGCGATCTCCGCCGCGTTCTCCACCTGGCGCGGGGTTCCACCCAGCACGGCGCAGAGCGCGCCCGCGGCCATCGCGCAGGCCGAGCCGACCTCCGCCTGGCAGCCGCCTTCCGCGCCGGAGATCGACGCGTTGGCCTTGAACAGCGAGCCGATCGCGGTGGCCGTCAACAGGTACTGACGGATGCCCTCCGCCGTCGCCCCCGGAACGAAGCGCAGGTAGTAGTGGGCGACGGCGGGAACGATCCCGGCGGCGCCGTTCGTCGGAGCCGTCACGACGCGGCCGCCCGAGGCGTTCTCCTCGTTGACGGCCAGAGCGAACGCGTGCAGCCACTCGATGCTGGTGTCGCGCGACGGCACCTGGCTTTCGGCCGCTTCCAGGTGCGCGCGGAGGGCCGCCGCGCGGCGCCGCACGCCCAGACCGCCCGGGAGCGTGCCGTCGCCGGCGAGGCCGTTGGCCACGCATTCGGCCATCGCCTCCCAGATCAGGTCGAGACGCTCGCGGGTGGCATCGGCGCCGTGGATGGCCGCCTCGTTGCGGCGGGCGACCTCGCAGATCGGGATGCCGTGCTCGTCGCACAGCCGCAGCAGCTCTTCCGAGCTGTCGTAGGGGAGTGGATGTTCGGCGCGCGCCGACAGCGCGGCCTCCTCCCCGTCGCGACGGATGAAGCCGCCGCCGATCGAGTAGTACGTCTCTTCGACGAGGGGGAGGGCGCTCGACCCGTCGCCCCAGGCGCTGAGGGTGAGGGCGTTCGGATGGCCGGGGAGCCGGGTGCGCGGTTCGAACGCGATGTCGTCACGGGCCAGCGGGATCTCGTGGCGCCCCGCCAGCAGCAGGGTGCCGCCTTCGCCGAGGCCCGACCAGGCGCCGCGCACGTCTTCGGGCCGACAGGTCTCCGGTTCACGGCCGGAGAGGCCCGCGACGATCGCGTCCGGTGTTCCGTGCCCGATGCCTGTCGAGCCGAGGGAGCCGTAGAGGGTGCAGGTCACGCGCGTCACGCGGTCGAGAACGCCGTCGGCCACGAGCCTGTCGGCGAATGCCTTGGCCGCCCTCAGGGGTCCGACGGTGTGCGAACTCGAGGGACCGATGCCGATCGAGAAGAGGTCGAAGGCCGAGACGTACGCTGTCACATCCTCTAGCTTACGGCCGAGTGCACGCACATTTCGTGCGTATCGCGGGCCTAAGCAACCCGGGTTGACAAAATCTCGTTAGCAACCTAAGTTGCTTACATGAATCCTCGAACCCCACCGCCACCCGCCGTCGGAGGCGCAGCCGACGGCCTCGCCTCCGTCGTCGCTCTGCGCGAACTCGCCGACCGGCTGGAAGACGCCGAAGTGGAGCGCGCACTGCGCGACGGCTGGTCGTGGACGCAGATCGCCGACGCCCTGGGTGTGACGAGGCAGGCCGTGCACAAGAAGCACCTGCGCCGCGTCGCCGGCACCGGAATCGAACTGAGGAGAAGAAATGTCTGAAACGAACGACGCGAAGCAGCCGCTCTCCCGCGCCCTCCGTTCCGTCGTCATCGGCAGCGTCGCGGAGGCGCAGCGGCGCAACGCACCAACGGTCGAGGCCGAGCATCTGCTGCTGGCGCTCTCGCTCGAGACGGGCACACCCGCCGCCGCCGCGCTCGACGCGGCCGGCCTCGACCACGCGGGCGTCGAACGGATGCTCCGCGCCGAACGGGAGACGAGCCTCCGCACCGCCGGCGTCGAGCCCGTGCCCGAGGAGCGCCTCGCCGCAGCTCCCCGGCCGGCCCGCCCGCGGTGGGGAGCCTCGGCCCGGGACGTGCTCGTGCGGGCGCACCGGGCATCCGCGCGGTCGCATCGGAGCCGCACGGCCGAGACCGACCTGCTCGTCGCCCTTCTGCAGCTGGAACTCGGCACCGTCCCCCGGGCTTTCACGCTCGCGGGCGTCGATCGTGCGTCCATCGCCCAGCATGCCGGAGTCGCACCCTCCGCGCTGTAAGCGGCATGACAGTGCGGTGTAAGCGGCGCGTAAGCGCTGTGTAAGCGCGCGCCGAAACGATGAGATCACTCAAGCCTTTACAAGGAAGGACCATCATGACAACCAGCTCAGAGTGGGCTGTCGAAGCCCACGGGCTCGTCAAGGTCTTCGGCGACAACCGCGCGGTCGACGGTGTCGACCTCAACGTCCGCGCCGGAACCGTCTACGGCGTGCTCGGCCCGAACGGCGCCGGCAAGACCACCACGATCTCCATGCTCGCCACCCTGCTGAAGCCGGATGCGGGCGAAGCCACCATCTTCGGCCACGACATCCGCAAAGAGCAGCAGGTCGTACGCCAGCTCATCGGCGTGACCGCGCAGTTCGCGTCGGTCGACGAGACGCTCTCGGCCACCGAGAACCTCGTCATCTTCTCCCGGCTGCTCGGACTCGGCCGAACGGAGGCGAAGCGCAAGGCGGCCGAGCTGCTCGAAGAGTTCGGTTTGACCGAGGCCGCCAAGCGCCCGCTGAAGAAGTTCTCCGGCGGCATGCGCCGCCGGCTCGACCTCGCGGCCAGCCTCATCTCCCAGCCGCCGCTGCTGTTCCTCGACGAGCCGACCACCGGTCTCGACCCGCGCACGCGGGCTCAGATGTGGGACACCATCCGTCGCCTGGTCTCGACCGGATCGACCGTGCTGCTCACCACGCAGTACCTCGACGAGGCCGACCAGCTCGCCGACCGCATCGCCGTCATCGACACCGGCCGTGTGGTCGCCGAGGGCACCGCGGACGAGCTCAAGGCCTCTGTCGGCGAATCGTCGCTGCAGCTGCGCCTGGCCGACCCGGCGGACATGGAGGATGCGCGCCGCGCCATCGCCTCTGTGCTCGGCGTCGAGGCGGTCATCTCGCCCGAAGGCTCGCGCATCACCGCGCCCATGCGCAACCCGGACACGATCACCGACCTGTTCGTCACGTTCCGTGAGGCGGGCATCCACCTCACCGAGATGTCCGTGCAGAAGCCGACGCTCGACGAGGTCTTCCTGACCCTCACCGGCCACGGCGTCGAAGAAGAGAAGTCAGGCTCCGTCGAGGACGCCGAAGAAGCAGAAAGGGTCAGCGCATGAGCGCGATCACCATCACCCCGCCGTCAGAGCGGAGACTCAAGAACCACGTGAGCTTCACGCAGTCCGTCGCGAACTCGGTCACCATGGCCTACCGCGGTCTGCTGAAGATCAAGCGGACGCCCGAGCAGCTGTTCGACGTCACGCTGCAGCCGATCATCTTCACCGTCATGTTCGCCTACCTGTTCGGCGGGGCGATCTCCGGAGATGTCCAGAGCTATCTGCCCCAGCTGATTCCAGGGATCCTGGTTCAGACCGTCATCACCACCTCGGTCGTCACCGGCGTGCAGTTGCGGGAAGACATGGACAAGGGCGTGTTCGACCGCTTCAAGTCCCTGCCGATCGCACGCATCGCACCGCTCGCGGGGGCACTGCTGGCCGACACCCTGCGCTACGCCATCGCCACTACGATCACCTTCGTCGTCGGGTTCCTGATGGGCTACCGTCCCGCGGGCGGAATCGGCTTCGTCATCCTCGCCGGTCTGCTCGTGATCGTCAGTTCGTGGGCGATCAGCTGGATCTTCGCCTTCTTCGGAGTGATCGCTCGCACCGCCAGCTCGGTACAGGGCATCTCGTTCATGGTGCTGTTCCCGCTGACGTTCCTGTCGAACGCCTACGTGCCGGTCGACACGCTGCCCGGCTGGCTGCAGGCGTTCGTGAACATCAACCCGGTGTCGCACCTCGTCACCGCTGTGCGAGAACTCGCGAACAACAGCACGTTCGGGGCAGACGCTTGGATCGCCTTGCTCGGTGCCGCGGTGATCGTCGCGATCTTCGCCCCGCTGACCGTGCGCGCATACATGCGCAAGGCCTAGCAGCCCGCATCACACCCGGAAACGGCCACCGCCTCGACACAGGCGGTGGCCGTTTTCGTGCTTCCGGGTGTCAGCCGCGAGCGCCGCGAAGCACCTCGATGCCGCGCAGCACGGCGTCGTTGCGATCCAGACCACGCGACGCCGCGAGCGCCGCGTCGAGGTCAGCGTCGCCCCAGGTCTCGCGCACGGCCGCTTCCAGGGGCGCGCGGTGCAGGGTGACCATGTCTTGACGCGAGTTGGTGCGGTCCGCCATCGCGAACAGTTCCAGACCCGCGGCGACCCACTCGGGGCCGCGACCTGCGGCCGTGTGCGGGTCGAGCATCCACACCGCGTAGCCCAGCAGACCCGCGCCGACGACCGGCTTGTCGATGTAGGTCGGGCGCAGCCGGTAGGTGACGAGCACGCGGATGCGTTGCTTGCGCGCCACCGCATCCGTCTCCTCCCACACGAGGTCGGGGTCGACGGTGTGCGCGCGCAGGCGGGCGACCAGGCTGGCCGACGCGAGGATGGTCATCCACGGGTTCACGATCACCGCCTGCTTGCCGTAGACGCTGATCGACTGCTCGTAGAGCCGGAGCCCTTCCGCCTGATCGCCTTCCGCCAGGGCGATCTCGGCCAACCCGGCGTAACCGATGCCGTAGTAGTCCTCGTAGTCGAACCCCGACGGATCCTCCTCCTGCTGCAGGTAGGTCTCGAGCAGGCGCCGGCCGCGCTCGAGGTCGCCCGCCGAGATCGCGTTGATGGCGATGATCCACTCCAGCTGGCGCAGGTCGCCCGCCGCTTGAAGCTTGGTCAGGCCCTCGCGCGACCGCTCGGCCCAGTGCAGCGCCTCCTCGGGATGCGCGAGCTGACTGTGCAACTGCGCCAGCGCCTGCGCGGCCGAGGCCGTCGCCCAGGTGTCGTCGGCGAGCTTCGCCTTCTCGCTGGCGATCGTGGCCGTCACGAGCGCTTGGTCGATCTCGCCGGAGTTCTCGGCGAACTGCGCGAGCATGAGGTTGCCCATCGCGGCGAGCGCCGGATCGGACGAGCGAGCGAACTCGGCGAGCTTCGCCATGCCCTCCTCGGGCCGCCCCGCCAGCTGCATGAGCTCGGCGAGTGCGTTCAGGCGCGCGTCGGTGAGCGGCGCCTGACGCTTGATGCGACGGAGGCGGGAGATCGCGCGCGCCGACGTGCGCAGATCGAGGTAGAGCAACGTGCCGCCGAGCACCGCATACGCGCCCGCGGCATCGTCACGCTCCGCGCCTTCCGGCTCCCAGCCGGTGAGGGCGGCGACGACCACCGGGCCGAACGACACCACCTCGCTGTGCGCGCTCCGCAACGACCAGTAGTAAGCGAGGGCGGCGAAGACCGCCGCCACCACGGCCTGTCGTCTCACTTCGATGGCCAGGCGAAGGATGGAGACCAGATTGTCCTGCTCGGCCGTGATCAGGTTGAAGACCCTCACCTGTTGGGCGCCATGCATGGAGGAGAGCGTCGACCGGGAGAAGCGCCGGGCCCAGGCGAACATGCCCTCCTGCACGAGCTGCTCCTCGCCGGCCCTGACGAGTTCGATGTCGCCGAACTCGCGCACCGTCTCCAGCATCCGGTACCGCAGGATGCCCGTGGCCGGGTCTTCCGCGACCGAAACCAGGGACTGGTTCACGAGCGCTTCGAGGTCGTCGAGCACCGTGTCGGCGGCCTCGCCGGCCACGAACTCGGCGGCCTCCGCGCTGAAGCCGTCGGGAAAGCGAGCGAGACGGCGCAGGAGCACGCGTTCCGTGGTCGAGAGGAGGTTCCAGCTCCAGTCGATCACCGCGAGCAGTGTGCGATGGCGCTCCGGGGCGGTGCGCTCGCCCCCGGTGAGCAGCACGAACCGATTGCCCAGCCTGCGCTCGATCTCCTCCACCGACATCGACCGCACGCGCGCGGCCGCGAGTTCGATCGCCAGCGGCAGTCCGTCGAGGCGCTCGCACAGCCGGGCGACCACATCGGGTTGCAGCACGACGCCCGGGCGGGCGGCCCGCGCGCGCTCCATGAACAGCGCGACGGCCGGCGCCGCCTCGTGCTGTCCGTCGACACTGGCCAGCGAGTCGAGCGGATAGACGCGCTCGGCGCCGATGGCGAGCGGCGACCGGCTCGTCGCCAGAACGCGCACCGTCGTGGTGGTCTCCAGGATGTCGGCTATCCAGGCCGCTGCCGCATCCACGATGTGCTCGCAGTTGTCGACGATGAGCAGGGTCTCACGCTCGGCCAGCACGCCCAGGATGCGGGACCGCAGGTCGACACCCGCGCCGGGATCGCCGATGCGGGCACGGGCCTCGCGGATGCCGAGCGTCGACGCGAGGGCGAGCGTGATGTCGTCGGCCGAGCGCACGCTCGCGAGCTCGACGAACGCGACCGCCGGGGTGCGCACCGCGCGATGACCGATCTCCTGAGCGAGACGGGTCTTGCCCAGCCCTCCCGCGCCGAGGATGGTCGTGAGACGGGAGGTCGCGATGAGGTCTTCGAGTGCGTCCAGGTCGTATTCCCGCCCGATGAGCGCGTTCGGGGCGGACCTCAGACCGAACCGCACCGTCGCAGGCCCGGCGGGCTCCGCGCTGTTCGGCACAGACTCTGGCGCCACAGAGCCTGCGGATTCAGACCCTGCCGACGCGGACGGACCGGAGTCCACGGTGATGTCGTCCCCGATCAGCGGGTCGTCATCCTGGAGCAGCTCCGCGTTGAGCGCCACCAACTCCTGTCCCGGGCGGGATCCCAGATTGTCGAGCAGAGCCGTCTTCAGCTCGGCGAAGGCGCGGAGCGCGTCGTTGCGGCGGCCGGCGGCGGCGAAGGAGCGCATCCGCTCGGCATGGACGGCCTCGTCGAACGGCTCGGCCTGGGCCAGCGCATCGAGGGCGGCGACGGCGCTCGCCGGGTCTCCGGAGAGCCGGCTCGCTCGCGCGCCCAGCAGCAGGAGTTCCTTGCGCAGGGCGGCGGTGGTGCGGCCGAGTTCCTCCGCTAGCGGACCCGACGCGAGCTCCGTCCCCGGCTCTCCGCGCCAGAGCGCCAGGGCCTCGTCGACCTCGTGACAGGTGGTTCGGAGGTCGCCCGCGGCTTCGGCCTCGCGGGCTCGCTCCAGGTGCGCGCGAGCCAGCCCCAGATCCGTGTGCTGCGGCTCTATGGCCAGCGCGTATCCGCTCGCGGTCGATTCCAACAGCCCGTCCGCGCTGGCCGTGCGCACGCGGGACACGAGCGTCTGCAGGGCTGCACGCTCCTGGCGTGGCGGCGCGTCGTCCCACAGGTCGGCCACGAGTGAACGCACCGACAGGGATCCCCGGGCGAGCACCAACGCCACGATGAGGCTCTTGCCCAGCACGCCCGCGGGCTCCGAGAGCGCACCGGAGCGGTCTTCGACCAGAATCGGGCCGAGGACGGCGATCCTGGGTGCGCGGGGCGGGGAGTCCACTCGTCGCATTTTAGCGATGCGCGGCGACAGTGCGGGGCACCCGCGCGTAGGCTCAGGGCGAACAGGCACGCGACGGGGAGGTTCGATGGCATTCGACTGGTCCGAGTTCTACACGGCGCAGGGCGGGCGCGGCGTGCGGCCCACCTTCACCGCCGGCCTGAACGCGTGGCGAGGGGATGCCCCCGGCGACGCGATCGACCTCGGCTGTGGCGACGGAGTGGAGACGCGGCACCTCGCCGAGCGGGGCTGGTCGGTGCTGGCCATCGACTCGGATGGCGACGTCGAGTCCCGAGTGCTGGCCGAGGTGGGTGAGGAGGGCGCGGAGCGGGCCACCGTTCGGCGCGCGACGTTCGAGACCGTCGGTGCTCTTCCGGCCAGCGATTTCATCTACGCCGGTTTCGCGCTTCCCTTCTGCGACCCCGGGCACTTCCCCTATCTCTGGGCGGACATCCGGGATGCGTTGCGCCCGGGAGCCGTGTTCGCCGGCGAGCTCTTCGGCCCGAACGACGAATGGTTCGGCCGGGCCGGGATGAACTTCCACGACCGTGCCGGGGTCGAGTCGATGCTCACCGGGCTGGAGGTGCTGCAACTCGTCGAAGACGACCACCGCGGCATGTCGTTCGAAGGGCCGAGGCACTGGCACGTCTTCCACATCGTCGCGCGCGCCTGACCCGGCCGTCAGCGCAGCGTCTTGCGCGACGTGATCTGGCCGGTGTCGAAGCCGAGCAGGTGCAGCCCACCGTGGAACCGGGCGTGCTCGACCTTGATGCAGCGGTCCATGACCACCGTGAGGCCTTTCGACTCGCCGTACTCGGCGGCTTCCTGGTTCCAGATCCCGAGCTGAACCCAGATCGTGGGAGCGCCGACGGCGACGACGTCGTCGATCACCGCGGGGATGTCGCTCGCCCGCCGGAAGACGTCGACGATATCCGGAACCTCGGGCAGCGACGCCAGGTCGGGGTAGGCCTTCTCGCCCAGGATCGTGTCCGCGTTCGGGTTGACGAAATACAGCCGGTAGTCGCTCGACTGCTGGAGGTAGGTTCCCACGAAGTAGCTCGACCTGGTCGGGTTGGGGGAGGCGCCGACGATGGCGACCGACTTCGCGGCTCGCAGGATGCGCAGGCGCTCCTTGGCATCCGGGCCTACCCAGGTGCGCTGCGACCTGAGCAGCTTCGCGAGGGGTGAACCGGCCGGCACCGAGCAGCTCAGACCGTTGGCGAACTGCACCTCTGTGGTCGTCATGCGCTTGTCTCCTTCACGGCGTTGCTGAGGGCCTGGTCGAGATCGTAGATGATGTCGTCCACGTCTTCGATGCCGACGCTGATCCTGACGACGCCGGGGAGCACGCCGGCGTCGAGCAGCTGCTGCTCGGTGAGCTGGGCGTGGGTCGTGGAGGCCGGATGGATGACCAGCGTCTTCGCGTCGCCGATGTTGGCGAGGTGGCTGGCCAGATCCACCGATTCGATGAACGACTGACCGACCTCGCGGCCGCCCTTCACGACGAAGCTGAAGACGCTTCCGGCGCCCTTCGGCAGATACTTCTGTGCGCGATCGTAGTGCGGATGCGCGGGCAGTCCCGCCCAGAACACCGACTCGATGCGCGGGTCGGCGTCGAGCCACTCGGCGACCTTGCGCGCGTTGTCCACGTGAGCCTGGATGCGGTACGGCAGCGTCTCGACGCCTTGTGCCAGCAGGAAGGCGGAGTGCGGCGCGAGCGACGGTCCGATGTCGCGCAGCTGCTCCGCGCGCAACCGGGTCAGGAAGGCGTACTCCCCGAAGTTGCCCGACCATTCCAGGCCGCCGTACGACGGCACCGGCTGGCCGAACAGCGGGAACTTGTCGCTGTGCCAGTCGAAGCGACCGCTTTCGACGACGACGCCGCCGAGCGTGGTGCCGTGGCCGCCGAGAAACTTGGTCGCCGAGTGGATCACGATGTCGGCGCCCCACTCGATCGGACGGTTGAGGTACGGCGTCGCGATCGTCGAATCGATGATCAACGGGATGCCCGCGGCGTGCGCCACCTCGGCCAGACCTTCGATGTCGGCGATCTCGCCGGACGGGTTGGCGATGGTCTCCGCGAAGATGAGCTTCGTCTTGTCCGTGATCGCGGCGGCGTAGTCCGCCGGGTCGGCGCTCTGGATGAACGTGGTCTCCACTCCGAAGCGCCGGAGGGTCACGTCGAGCTGCGTGATCGAGCCGCCGTAGAGGTTGGCGGACGCCACGATGTGGTCGCCCGCGCCGGCCAGCGACGCGAACGTGATGTACTGCGCGCTCAGGCCGCTCGCCGTGGCGACCGCGCCGAGGCCGCCTTCCAGGCTCGCAACGCGCTCTTCGAAGGAGGCGACCGTCGGGTTCGCGAGCCGGGAGTAGATGTTGCCGTACTTCTGCAGGGCGAAGCGGGCCGCCGCATCCGCCGTGTCATCGAAGACGAACGCACTCGTCTGGTAGATCGGAAGGGCGCGCGCGCCGGTCACCGGATCGGGGATGTTGCCCGCGTGAATCGCACGCGTGCGGAAGCCATATTCGCGATCAGCCATGCGCTCACGCTACCGGAGGGGCGGTGACCCGATGCCGCGCGTGTGTAACATGCCGAAACCGGCCTTGCGGTCGCGGCTCAGACGAGTTCGCGGGTCGGCGCGACCCGCGCGAACCCGCCGCCCGTGAGGTTCACGACGGTCGCCGTGGTGAGCTGTTCCGCCGTGAGCGACAGGCCGCCGGCTCCGCTGAGGTCGAACGTGTGGCAGGCGTCGATCGCGACGATCACGTCGTAGCCGAGGTTGCCGCCCATCCGGGCCGTCGTCTCGACACACATGTTGGTCTGGATGCCGCAGAGCACGAGCTGCGCGATGCCTCGTTCGCGCAGCCAGCCGTCCAGGTCCGGCTCGCCGAGAAACGCGGAGTTCACGTGCTTCGTCACCAGGAGGTCGTGCGGTGCCCCGGCGACGACGTCTTTCAGCGTGTTGCCGACGGCGCCGACGCCGAGGGGTGAACCGGGCGTCACGGAGTCGTGCCGAACCAGCACGATCGGACGTCCCGACGCGCTCCACGCCGTGACGAGCAGCCCGATGTTCGTCTCGGCGTCGGGGTTGTCGCGGCGGCCCCAGAACTGCGAGTCGTCGAAGCCGCGCTGCACGTCGATGACGACGAGCGCCGCATCGGGGGAGAGGTCGGTGGTCATACCGTCAGTATGCCGGACCGGCCGACGTCGATCCTCCGTTGTGGTACACTCGTACTAGATCGTTACAGCGATCCCGGACGACGGTTCAGTACCCGGTGCGCGACAAGACTGGCCAAGGGAGTGAACCATGTCTTGGATCGTGCTCATCGCATCCGGGGTGCTCGAAGCCGTCTGGGCCACCGCGCTCGGCAAGTCGGAGGGCTTCACCAAACTCTGGCCAACGGTCACGTTCGGTGTCGCGCTGCTCGCCTCCATGGCCGGCCTCGCCTTCGCCATGCGCGACATCTCCACCGGCACCGCCTACGCCGTGTGGGTCGGGATCGGTGCGTCGCTCACCGTCGCCTACGCCATGATCTTCGGCGGCGAATCGTTCTCGCTCGTCAAGGTGCTGCTGATCGTCGGGCTCGTGGGCTGCGTCGTCGGCCTCAAGCTCGTCGACTCGCACTGACGTTCCCGCTGCGCTCCGTCAGCTCGAGATCCACACCGCCCCGAGCGCCAGCGCGGCGATCAGCACCCACGACAGCAGCCCCACCGCGAGCGCCCGCCAGCCCGTGCCCAGCAGTGTGCGCAACCGCACCGCGGTTCCCAGGCCGAACAACGCCATCGCGAGCAGGGCTGTCTGGGCCGCGTCCGCGCCGTCGAGCACCGCCGGCGGCAGCGGAACGAACGAGCGCAGCAGCATCGCCACGATGAATCCGGCCACGAACAGCGGAACGATCGGCGGGCGCTTCGCCGACGGGTCCCGGTCGACGTTGCGACGGCGTTCGACCACCGAGGCGATCGCGACCATCGGCGCCAGCATCAGCACGCGGGTGAGCTTGACGACGATGGCGACCGCCAGTGCGGCCGACCCGGCGATCTGGGCCGTCGCGACCACCTGCCCGACGTCGTGCACGCCCGCCCCGACCCAGTGCCCGAACTGCAGCGACGTCAGACCCAGCGGATGCCAGAGCACGGGCAGCACGAAGATGGCGAGGGTTCCGCACAGGGTCACCAGGGCGACCGGCGTCGCGGTCTCCTCGTCTTTCGACTTGACGACGCCGCTCATCGCGCCGATCGCCGAAGCTCCGCAGATCGAGAAACCCGTTGCCACCAGCAGCGGCTGATGCCCCGGCAGCCGGAACAGCCGGCCGAGGCCCAGGGTGCCGACGAACGTGACGATGACGATCAGCACGGTGGTCAGGATGCTCACCCAGCCGAGACCCGCGATGTCGCCGAGGCTGAGCTTCAGGCCGAGCAGCACCACGCCGATCCGCATCAGGCGTTTGGATGCGGTCGACAGCCCTGGTTTCAGGCTGCCGGTGACCGCCGCACGCGCGAACGGGAGTTGCCCGACGACGATCCCGAGCACCACCGCCGCGGTCAGGAGCGGCACCGCCGGCACCAGCCAGTGGATCGCCCACGCGACGAGCGCCGCCACCCCTCCGGCGGCGATTCCGGGAAGCCAGGGAAGGGTCGTTCGCGTCGTGCCGGGCGTCGTGTTCATCACGTCCATTCTTGCGAACGCGAAACGTCCCTGCTGTCCGATGCGGACAACAGGGACGATCGTGATGCCGTGGTTCGAGCGGCCGTGCCTACTTGCGCGTCGCGTGTACCGCCCCCAGGTCGCTCCCGGAGTGCGTGTCGCCGATGATGGCTTCGCCAACGGACTCGCGGGAAGGAAGGCTGCGGTCGGTGAGCGGCGCCGACGAGGCCGAGAGCGGCGGGTTGCAGTAGGTGAGGTTCTCCACATCCGTGCTCAGGGCGGCGGTACCACCGACCGTCCAGTAGGTCGACACGCCCATGTCGGCCGATTGGACCTCCTCGTCGTAAGGCATGCACGCGTAAGTGGAGAGCAAAAGCGGAGCGCCGTTCACACCGGCGACAGCCGAGACCGCGAGAGCATCCGCGAACCCCAACCCATTCGCCATGTACGCCGTGTCGGCGAACGGGAACACTTCGCCGTTGACGGCCTGAGCCGTGTGGTAGCGGTCGATCCCGCCAAGACGGAGAACCGTCGTCGCGCCGGGAAGCTGCTCGACGGAGTTTTGGACGCCCGCCGACACCGAGCCCGTGCCGCCCACGATGTAGTTGCGAAGCGGCGTCAGCCGCTCGATCTCGGTCTTCGTGGCGTCATCGAGCGTGGCGGCCGTGCCCTTGACGAGGATGAGCGGCGAGCCCTGGTATCCCGCGGCCGAACCGGCCACGAGCGCGTCGGGGTAGTTGGCGCCCGTGGCCAGGAACACCGAGTTCCGCGACGGCGGGAACGCGTACTTCGAGATCGCGAGCGACGTCGCGTAGCGGTCGATGCCGCTGACCCTGTCCACCTCGCCGGCGAACTGCTTGAGGCTGTTCAACACGGTGTCGCTCACCGCGCCGGTGCCGCCGACGACCACGATTCGGGAGGGCTGCATCCGCTGGAGCTCGGAAACGACAGAGGTCGGCACGCTTGTCGGGGTCACGAGAAGGAGTGGTCCCCCCTCCCACGCGGCTGCCGCGCTCGCGCTCAAGGCGTCGGGGTAGGAGAGGCCGTTCGCGATGTAGACGACGTCGGGATGCGTCTGACCGAAGAACGCCTGCGAGATCGCCGCTGCGGTGCCGAATCGGTCGACGCCGGACAGGCGCCCCGAATACCAGGACCATTCGCCGAGCGAGCCGTTGATCCCGGTGGTGTTCTGGGCCGCCGTCACGGTGACGAGGGTCGAGTTCCACAGCTCGGGCTTTCCATCGAAGTACTGCGTGGCGACACTCGGCGACCAGGAGTCGCTGTCGGCGAAGCGCACGACGTAGCGCCCCGGGGTCAGTCCCGAGATCGTGTAGTTGCCGGTTGACGTCACATTGGCGCCCGAAACGCCCTTGGCCGACTCGAACAGTCCCGTGGTGGGGTTGTACAGGTAGGCCTGGAAAGCGCTCGGATCGAAGGCCGCCCCCGATGGCACGTTCACGGTGCCGCTGATCGAGCCGGCGATCGTCTGATCGATATCCAGTCCGCTCACGTCAGCCGTGACGGGAACGACGGTCGCCTCGTCTTCGTACGGGGTGTCCCCGTACCAGGTGGCGCCATTGGCAGCGTGGTCGTAGTCAGACGGATCGACTTGCACTCGGTAGCGGCCCGACGGAACACCGGCGATGGACCAGGCGCCGCTCACGCCGTCCGAGATCGTTCTCGAGACCTGGCGGCCTTCGCCGCCGTTGCCGGTCAGCGAGTACACGCTCACCGTTGCGGCGTGGCTCGCGCTGCTGTCCGACACTCCGTAGTGCACGGTGCCGCTGAGCGTGTGGAGGGGAGCGGCGGTCGCCGCTTGCGGGATGAGTGCGCCTCCGAGCACGATCACCGCAGAAGCGGCCAGGCCGGAGAGCGCTTTCTTCGTAGCCGACCGAGGTCGCTGAGGTTTATTCACGGCGTGAGCTTACAAGCCGGTCGGATTGTTTGGTGGACTCCAGTTCGGGGGTGATTTTGCGTGCCGCGAGTCAGAGGGCGGCGAGCAGGGCCGTGCCATCCGGCACGCCGAGACCCGTGCACGGATCCCATCCCGGCCCAGCCTGGAAAGCGCCGTTGTCGCCCGTCGTGATATCGCGAAAACCTGTCGCGACCTGACCCGCCGAGATGGAGTCGTACAGCGCCGGTTGCAGAAGACCCAGCGGCTTACCCGTGGACTGCACGATGCGGGCCACGAGGGCCGCCCACAACGGCGAGACCGCGCTCGTTCCGCCGATGACGACGTCTTTGCCGTCGACCCGCACGCGGTAGCCGGTCTGCGGGTCGGCGACGCCCGCAACGTCGGGCACGCCACGGCCGCTCGGGCCGTTGGCGCTTCCGCCCGCATCCGTGCCGTCGGCACCGGCCGGAACGCCGACCCGGGATTGCCACGACGGCTGCGGGAAGGTCGCGCTCACCCCGCCTCCCGTCGCTCCGCCGCCGCTGCCGTTGTTCCAGACCGTCTCCGACTGCACGGTGCCCGTCGACGCATCGGCGGCCAGGCGGGTTCCGCCGCAGGCCAGGGCGTGGGGCGAGGATGCGGGAAAGTCGACGTGCGGCTTGCCGTCGGCCGCGCGATCGGTGCTGCCGTCGTCGCCGGCCGCCACCGTTGTGGTGGCCCCGAGCGCCGCCGCGTCGGCGAGCGCCTCGTCGAACGCGGTGCGCGCTTGCGCCGTCCAGGCGTCTTCGCTCTGGCCCCAGCTGATGCTGATCGCGGCCGGCGTCGGTGTCGCGTGGGCGGCCGCGGACACCGCATCCACGAAGCCCGCGTCGGTGTTGGGGGCGAAATAGACGACGATCTCGGCGCCCGGCGCCAGCGCCCCCGCCACCTCGATGTCGAGCATCACCTCGCCGTCTGCTCCGTTCGGATCGGAGCCCGGAGCGTTGGCGCCGCCGTCGACGCCCACCGCCGTGACCTTCGGGCCCGTGATGCCCAGCCCCGAGAAGTAGGTGTCGAGGTCTTGCTGCACGAACCCGCCGCCGAGTTCGATGATGGCGATGGTCTGACCGGACCCGTCTGTCTCCGGCGGAAAACGGTAGATCGCGCCCAGCTCGAGCGGTGTGTAGCTCGTGGTGACGGCCCGCGGCAGCGCGACCCGGAACAGTGCGCGTGCCTGAGGACGGTCGTCGAGGCCGAGCACCGCCGTGACCACGCCGTCGAGCGCCGCCGGAATGCTCAGGCCGCCCGTGCGATGACGGTGCTCGTACGTGCCGCGGGTGCGGCTTTCCGCCGTCGCCTGGTCGAGGTCGGTGCCGAAGATGCGGCTCATTGCGCTCGCCGCGCCCCGGACACGCACGCGCCGTTCGGCCGCATCCGCCGCGAGAACGGTGAGCCCCAGCGACTCCATCGTCGTCGTCACGAGGTTCAGATCGTCGTCGGAGGCGCCGTACGTTTTGGCGAACTGCGCGCGATTCATCGGCGAGGAGAGCGCTTCGTCGGGCAGCGGCTCTCGTCGTCGCAGCACCAGCGTCGCCTCGACCGGGGTCGCCGGGTCGATGGCCGCACGCGCCTTGAGCCCTGGTGATTCCGGGCGCTCACTGCCGGCCAGGGGGACGAGGTCGATGGGCTTCTCTGCATCCGTCATACCCTCGGTCTACCACCGGCCGCCGACGTCGGCGAGCGGCTCGTTCTCGAACTCGGCCGCGTCTCGGCTTAGTCCCGGCGCTAGACCCAGCTCGGGAGCCACATGTGGATCTGCCAGAACCAGAACGGCACCTGCACGCCTGTCCAGATCGGGTAGAAGAAGGCGCTCACCAGCAGCACGAAGGCGAGGTATATGGCCACTGTCCACAGCCCGCGCGCTCGGCGCCAGTGGGGGTCGGTGCGTTTGCCGAGGATGATGCCGATCACGCCAGCCAGGCCCAGGATCAGGTACGGCTCGAACGCGATCGAATAGAACTGGAAGATCGTGCGGTTGATGTAGAGGAGCCAGGGCAGGTAGCCCGCCGCCAGGCCCATCAGGATGAGCCCCACCTGCCATTCGCGGTAGCGCGCCAACCGGTACACCAGGTAGAAGATCGCCGCCGCGCCCGCCCACCAGATGAGCGGGTTGCCGAGCGAGGTGATCGCCGCCGAGCACGCGTTCGCCGTGCACCCGTTCTGACCCTGGCCGGCGCCCTCGTAGTACATGCTCGTCGGCCGGATCATGAACAGCCAGGTCAACGGATTCGACTGGTACGGATGCGAGACGTGCAGGTTGATGCTGTAGCTGTACATCTCGGTTTGGTAGTGCCACAGGTTCTGCGCCCAGAGCGGCACCCAGCTGAGCGCGCCCTTCCATTGCAGGTGGGTGGCTTCGGCCCAGTGCCGGTAGTAGCCGCCGCTCGTGACGATCCAGCCCGTCCAGGTCGCCACGTAGCTGACCACCGCGAGCGGCACGGTGAGGAGAAAAGTGGCCGGCGCCTGCTTGAGCAGTGCTCCGCTGAGATAGAACGGCAGGCCGGCACGACGGCGTGCCACCGCGTCGACGACGACCGTGTAGACGGCGAAGAAGGCCAGGAAGTAGAAGCCGCTCCACTTCACGCCGGCGCAGAGCCCCGTCAGGATGCCCGCCGCGATCAGCCACGGCCGCCACCACAGCACCGGGCCCCACGCCGGGTCTGAGCCCCGATCCCGCAGTTCTGCGACTTTCGTGGCGAGCCGGGTCGCGTGCCAGTCGCGGTCGAGGAGCACGCAGCCGAACGCCAGGAGCGCCAGGAACATCACCGAGTTGTCGAGCAGCGCCACCCGGCTCATCACGATCGCGTGTCCGTCGACCGCCATCAGCAGTCCCGCGATCGAGGCGATGAGTGTCGACCGGAACAGCTTGCGGGCGATCAGGAAGACGATCAACACCGCCAGGATGCCGACGATCGCCGTCGAAATGCGCCAGCCGAACGAATCGCCCGCGCCGAAGGCCGCAAGGCCCAGCGAGATCAGCCATTTTCCGAGTGGCGGATGGGCCACGAACGACGGATCGGTCGTGAAGATGTCGGTGGTGCCCGCGTTGAACGGCTGGTCGGCTTTGTCGGGCCAGCTGCCCTCGTAGCCCAGGTGCATGAGCGTGTACGCGTCTTTGACGTAGAAGGTCTCGTCGAAGACGAGCGCGTGCGGGTTCCCCAGGTTCCACAGTCGCAGCACGGCCGCGAGCAGGGTGACGCCGATGGGCGCACCCCAGTACCAGAGCTTCATCCGCGTCGGCGTGCGCAGCCGTCGCATCCACCAGTCGTCCAAGCGGCTGCCGGTCGGCTCGTCGGCGGGCGGCGCGATCGGGTTGCCGAGCGCGGGAGTCGTGGTCACCTGAACATGCTAGGGGGCGAAACCTTTGCGGCGCCTCCTGAGAGACTTGACTCATGATCATCCTGGCGGCCACCCCGATCGGCAACCTCAAAGACGCCTCCCTTCGGCTCATCGAGGTGCTCGGGTCTGCCGCCGTGGTCGCGGCCGAGGACACCAGAGTCACGCAGCGCCTCCTCGCCGGTCTCGGAATCGAGAACCGGCCGCGGTTGATCGCCCTGCACGACCACAACGAGCGCGATCGGGCCGCCGACCTCGTCGACCTCGCGCGCGACCAGGATGTGGTTCTTCTCAGCGACGCCGGCATGCCCACGGTCTCCGACCCTGGTTTCCACCTCGTCGAGGCCGCCGCAGCCGCCGGTGTGACGGTCACCGCGCTGCCCGGCCCTTCCGCCGTGATCACCGCGCTCGCCGTGTCGGGTCTCCCGACCGACAGGTTCACGTTCGAAGGCTTCCTCCCGCGCAAGCCGGGTGAGCGGATGAGTGCCCTCCGTGCGCTGGCCGCCGAACGCCGCACCATGGTGTTCTTCGAGTCGCCGAACCGGCTCGCCGTCTCCCTGGGCGACATGGCCGTGGCCTGGGGCGCCGAACGCCGGGTCGTCGTCTGCCGGGAACTGACGAAGATGTTCGAAGAGGTCAAGCGCGGCACCGCGGCCGAACTGGCCGCTTGGGCATCGGAGGGCGTGCGCGGCGAGATCGCTGTCGTCGTGGAGGGGGCCGCTGAACGTGTCGTCGACATCGACGCCGGTGTCGCGCAGGTGCTAGCACTCGTCGCCGACGGCACGCGGCTCAAGGACGCCGCCGGCGAGGTCGCCGAGGCGACCGGGCTCGGCAAGCGAGACCTGTACCAGGCCGCGCTCGACGCGCGGCCGGCCAAGCGCGCCCAATAGCGCTCGCCGCTGCTGTCGCGGGCGTCGGTGACGCGTCGGCGCGCGCGGTCGGCCGTCATGCTGCGTCCTGTGTGTCGGACAGCCGGATGCGTCCGCCGCGTCGGGGTCGTCGGTGGTGGTCGATGTGGCTGGGTGGGATGAACCACGGCACGTGATCACGCACCTGGATGTCCCATCCGTCGTCGTGGACCCGGTGGTGATGATTCGAGCAGAGCAGGATCCCGTTGTTGAGGTCGGTGGTTCCGTGGTGTTTGTCCCACCATCTGATGTGGTGCGCTTCCGTGTAGGAGGGTGGGTGGGGGCACCCGG
>NZ_JBHVYL010000012.1:0-90991 GCF_042880955.1 Leifsonia sp. NPDC058292 | reverse complement strand
CTCGCAAACCGCGCGTTCGAGAGCGTTCTTCCCGGAGTCGATTGCTTTAGGGGAGGGACTTCTGCCAGTTGCCGGTCAGACCGTGAAGGCGGAAGCCGAACGCGTCGTTCACCGCGAGCATCGGCGTGTTCTCGGCCGCGTTCCAGGTCAGGAGTCGGCGGATGTGCGGGGCGTGCTCGGCCAGCCTGTCCAGGTTCTCGAGTTTGACCAGCGTGCCGAGCCGGTGACCGCGATGCGGGGCGGTGACGAGCGTGTCGTACTGCTCCGCCTTGTCGCCGTCGTCGGGGACGGCGAGCTCGGTGTACGCGGCGATCCGGCCGCTCGGGATGTGCTGGGCGACGGTGACGAGCAGCGGCTCGCCGCGCGCGATCAGCTCGGTCTCGTGCGCCCGCACCCGATCGGCCGTCCACGCCTCGTCGTCGAGGGCGATCCCACTCTGGGGAACATCGACCGTCATCCTCTCCTTGATCGCGGCGAACTCGGCCACCAGCTCGTCGGGAGCCGAACGCCACCAGCTGAGCACGCGGTAGTCGCCGGTGTGGGCGGCGACGTCGGCGCCCAGAGCTACCCGGCGCTCGGCCGGCAGCGGAAGGTCGAGCGAGCTCGAGCGTTCCACCTGCCCGAGGCGATAGCCGTGACGCATCGCGAAGCGCACGTCGGGCGAGTCCGCGGGGAGACCGTCGCCACCGGCCTCCGCTCGCACCACGTCGTCGGCCCTTCCCGTCGGCCGGAGGGTGCGGGCAGGGTGCTCGGTGAACGCCGAGACGGATGTTCGACCGCCATCGGCGACCAGCTCCTCGCCGCGGGCCAGCAGCGCCGCTCCGATGCCCCGCCCGCGCAGGGAGGGCACCACGTCGACGAGGAGCGTCGCCGTCGTGGCATCCTCTTCGAGCGGGAATTCGGCCACGACACGCCCGACGATCGCGTCGTCGACGACAGCGACGAAGACGATATTCTCCATGAACTCCTGCGCCTGGAACGTCGCGAGCTCGGCCTCGGCCGTGTAGACGAAGTCGTCGTTGCCCCAGAGTGCGACCGCCACGCCGTTCATCACGGCGACCATCTGCTCGAAAGCCGCGGACTCCGGCGTGCCCAAACACTGCGGGATGACCAGCTCGGCGATGGTGGGCGGCGGCAACGCGCTCATCCGTCGTGCACCTCCTCGTGCGTTCCGCGAGCCACTCTATCCGGAGGTCCGCGCTGTGAACAGGGTGGGTCGTTTTGGTTGCAATCGTGTAAATCTGCGTCCAAATGTTGGTTGCGATTACTTGCATTGCATGTAGTCTCGGCACACATATTCGTGGTGCGAAGCGGCAACCACGCCGTTTCATAACGGATTCACGTCGAGAGGCAGAATCAGATGTTACGCAAGAAAGTCATCATGGGAGCCGCCGTTGCAGCGTCGGTTGCTCTTTTCCTGGCTGGGTGCGCCAATCAGGCGTCCACAGGTGGGTCGACGAGCTCGGGGTCGAAGGTCGACATCCCGGCCATCACGTCGATCGACACCCCGAAGGACGCGGTGCTTCCCGCAGGAGACGGAAAGGCCACCTGTCCTGCTGGCCTGACCATCGGCTACGTCGGTGCGGAGACGGGCCCCAACGCCCAGCTCGGTATCAACATCTACAACGGCATCCAGCTGGCGATCGACCAGCACAACGAGGCCAACAAGGGATGCCAGGTGGCGTTCAAGAAGTTCGACACCGAGGGCGACCCGAACAAGGCGACCGGTCCGGTGACGCAGGCCGTCAACGAAGCGGACATCGTCGGCGTCGTCGGCCTCCCGTTCTCGGGCGAGTCCAAGGCGACGGGCAACATCTTCGAGCAGCAGGGCCTGGTGCACATCACGCCGTCGGCCACCAACCCCGACCTGACGAAGAACGGCTGGACGACGTTCTTCCGCGGTCTCGGTAACGACGCCGTTCAGGGCCCCGCGGCAGCGAAGTTCCTCACCGGAAAGCTCGAGGCCAAGAAGGTCTACCTGGTTCAGGACGACTCCGACTACGGAATCGGCCTCGCCACGACCACCTCGAAGGCACTCGGCGACGCGCTCGTCGGCACCGACAAGGTGACCACCGGCCAGAAGGACTTCTCGGCCGTCGTCTCGAAGATCATCAACGCCAAGCCGGATGCGGTGTACTACTCGGGCTACTACGCCGAGGGCGCGCCGTTCGACCAGCAGCTGGTCGCCAAGGGATTCGAGGGCACGTTCGTCGCACCTGACGGCGTCAAGGACGACCAGTTCATCAAGCTGGCCGGAGACGCCTCCAGCAACGCGTACTTCACCTGCCCCTGCATCCCGGGCGAGCTGATCCCGGACTTCGAGAAGGAGTACAAGACTCTCGCCAGCGCGGAGCCCGGAACGTACTCCATCGAGGGTTACGACGCCGCGACCGTTCTGCTGTCGGGGATCGACCAGGGCAAGACCACCCGCGCCGCTCTCAAGGACTTCGTGAAGTCCTACGACAAGGACGGCCTGAGCAAGCACTACAAGTGGGATTCCACCGGTGAGCTCCAGGCGCCGACCGTCTACGGCTACAAGGTCGAGAACGGGAAGATCGTCCCGATCGGAACCATCGGATAGCGCGACACCGAAAGGATGCGGCGGGCCGCACCGCGCGACCCGCCGCATCCCTCGTTCCACCTGTCCGCACCGAAAAGGATCACCGTCGATCCCTTCCCCGCTCGATCTGGAAGCCTGAATGCTCGAACTCCTTGCCCTCCACCCGGTCATCGACAACTCCTGGATCAATTTCGATGTCCCCTCCCTCATACAGAACTTCTGGGGCGCGACCTTCGACGGACTCACGTTCGGGGCCATCTACGGCCTCATCGCCGTCGGGTACACGCTCGTCTACGGTGTGCTGAACCTGATCAACTTCGCGCACTCCGAGGTCTTCATCGTCGGCGCGTACGGCGTCGTCATCACGCTGACCTCGCTCGGCTTCGGCCCTTCGATCCCCAATCTGTCGCTCGCGGCGATCATCGGGGACATCCTTCTCGCGCTGCTCGTCGGCATGGTCGCCTCGGCTGTCACAGCGTTCCTGTTGGAACGCATCGCCTACAGGCCATTGCGAAGACGGAACGCCCCAAGGCTGGCGTTCCTCATCACCGCCATCGGGGCCTCGTTCGCCATCCAGTCGCTGATCTTCGTGATCCGCGGGGCGAACGCCGAGCCGGCGGTGACGATGTTCAAGCCCGTGGCGGTGTTCGACGTGTTCGGCACAATCATCAACAGCCAGTCGATCATCATCGTGCTGGCGGCCGTCATCCTGATGGTCGTCACCGACATGTTCATCCGGCGCACCCGCACCGGCCGCGGCATCCGTGCCGTGGCGCAAGACCCCGACACCGCGACCCTGATGGGCGTGAACAAGGAGCGGATCATCGTGATCACGTTCGTGCTCGGCGGTATCCTCGCCGGCGCGGCGGCCCTGTTCTACGTGATGCTCGTTCCCTCCGGCGTGATCTACACGGGCGGGTTCGTGCTCGGCATCAAGGCGTTCGCCGCCGCGGTGCTCGGCGGAATCGGCAACGTGCGCGGAGCCCTGCTGGGTGGACTGTTGCTGGGATTGATCGGAAACTACGGACAGATCCTGCTGGGCGACTCCCAGTGGACCGACGTCATCGCCTTCGTGGTGCTGGTGCTCGTTCTGCTGGTGAAGCCCACGGGAATCCTCGGTACCTCACTGGGGAGGAGCAGAGCATGAGCACGACAGACGGACCCAAGGTGCTGCCGGATGCGCGCAGCGAGCAGGCGGCCGACGCCGCCGAGGCCCGGCGCAAGAGGGGCGGCCCGCTCCAGGGCTTCCGCGACCGCTGGAACGGCCTGCCGCGGCAGGTGCAGTGGCTGTGGATGCTCGTCGTGGTGGCTCTCGCCTTCGCCCTGCCGTACCTGAATTTCTTCCCCCTGACCACGGAGCCGGGCAACGACTGGCCTCTGGCCTGTTTTAGCATGGCGGTCTACGCGCTCATCGCCGTCGGCCTGAACGTCGTGGTCGGCTACGCCGGGCTCCTCGACCTCGGCTACGTTGCGTTCTTCGCGGTGGGGTCGTACACGGCGGCCATGCTGACGAGCCCCGACTCGCCGTTCATCAAGATCCCGTATCTCTGGACGATTCCGGTGGCGATGGCGGTCGCGATGATCTTCGGCGTCGTGCTCGGCGTGCCCACTCTGCGTCTGCGCGGCGACTACCTCGCCATCGTGACGCTCGGCTTCGGTGAGATCGTGCGCATCCTGGCCACGATCATCCCGGCGCTCAAGGGGCAGGTCGGGTTCCAGAACGTCGGCCACCCGCCGGGGGAGGATGCGAAGGGCATCCCGATCTTCTCCAACTCGAACGGCATCCCGTGGTACTGGCTGACGCTCACGATCATCATCGTGGTGCTGCTGCTGGTCGGAAACATGGAGCGCAGCCGCGTCGGTCGCGCCTGGATCGCCATCCGTGAAGACGAGGACGCCGCCGAGATCATGGGCGTTCCGACGTTCAAGTACAAGGTGTGGGCGTTCGCGATCGGCGCCGCGGTCGGCGGACTCTCCGGTGCGTTGTTCGCCGGTCAGGTCGGCTTCGTCAACAACCAGAAGTTCGACGTGCAGACCTCGATCCTGTTCCTTGCGGCCGTGGTGCTCGGCGGAACCGGCAACAAGGTCGGCGCACTGCTCGGTGGTGCGATCGTGGCGTACATCCCGCTGCGGTTCACCGCGATCGCCGACTACAAGTACCTGATCTTCGGCGTCGCCCTCGTGGTGCTGATGATCTTCCGCGCCAAGGGCCTCGTGCCGGCCAAGCAGCGCCTGCTGGCCTACGGTCGCAACGCGTACAAGTACCTGGTGAACAAACCGACGCCGCCGCCGAACACCGGCAGCACGCCGACCGGGGGAACACCGCCGGCCCCGCCCAGCGCGCCCGTTGCGCCGGTCGCTCCGGTAGCTCCCACCTCACCCGTCACGCCGAACGGAGGCGCATCATGACCGACTCCCGAGAAGAGCTGCCCGACGGCGCCGACCCGGAGGCGCTGGCGGACCTCGACGTCGACCTGGAGGTGGCCGCGGCCGCCGCGCCCGATCGCGAGATCGCGGTCGATGTCGGCGACAAGCTTGTGGAGGTGAAGAACCTCACGGTCAAGTTCGGCGGGCTCCTCGCCCTCGACGACGTGAGCTTCGACATCAAGCGCGGCGAGATCCTGGGTCTGATCGGCCCGAACGGCGCCGGTAAGACGACGTGCTTCAACGCGATGACCGGCGTCTACAAGCCCACCAGCGGAGATGTACTGCTGGAGGGCAAGTCGATCAAGGGACAGAAGCAGCACCAGATCACCCGGCTCGGCCTCGCGCGCACGTTCCAGAACATCCGTCTCTTCGGCGAGATGAGCGCGCTTGAGAACGTGGTTGTCGGGCTGGATGCGCGCCACCGCACGAGCGTTCCCGGTGCCCTGGTGCGCTCCCCGCGCCACATCCGCGAGGAGAAGTCCGCCATCGAGCGCGGGATGGCCCTGCTCGAGTTCGTGGGCATCGCCGACCTCGCGAGCACCGCATCCCGCCAGCTGCCCTACGGGTATCAGCGCCGTCTGGAGATCGCGCGCGCTCTGGCCACCGACCCGAAGGTGCTGTGCCTCGACGAGCCGGCCGCCGGCTTCAACCCCGCGGAGAAGGAGGACCTGATGGACCTCATCCGCACCATCAGGGCCGACGGATACACGGTGCTGCTGATCGAGCACGACATGCGGCTGGTGATGGGTGTCACCGACCGCATCGTGGTGCTCGAGTTCGGGCGCAAGCTGGCCGACGACGTTCCGACCGCGATCCGCAACGACCCGCGCGTGGTCGCCGCCTACCTGGGGGAGCCTGAAGATGACGTTGCTTGAACTGAAGAACGTGAGCGTCTCCTACGGGCGCATCGAGGCGATCCACGACATGTCGTTCTCGGTCGAGGAGGGCGAGATCGTGAGCCTGATCGGCGCGAACGGGGCCGGCAAGTCGACCACGATGAAGACGATCTCGGGCATCCTGAACCCGTCGCAGGGCTCCATCCTGTTCGACGGGCAGGACATCACGAAGATGAAGGCGCACATCCGGGTGATCCGGGGCATCTCGCAGGCGCCGGAGGGCCGCGGGATCTTCCCGGGCATGACGGTGCTCGAGAACCTGGACATGGGTGCGTTCGGTCGCAAGGATCGCAGCGGAATGGACGCCGACTTCGAGCGCGTGTTCGCGCTGTTCCCGCGGCTCGCTGAGCGCAAGTCGCAGGTCGGAGGCACCATGTCCGGTGGCGAGCAGCAGATGCTCGCGATCGGCCGGGCGCTGATGTCTGCGCCGCGTCTGCTGCTGCTCGACGAGCCGTCGATGGGGCTCGCGCCGCAGTTCATCAAGCAGATCTTCTCGATCATCAGCGAGATCAACAAGCAGGGCACCACCATCCTGCTCGTGGAGCAGAACGCCAACCAGGCGCTCGCGCGCGCCCACCGCGGCTTCGTGCTCGAGACCGGTTCGATCACCCAATCCGGCACCGGCAAAGAGCTCCTCGCCAACCCCGCCATCAAAGAGGCCTACCTGGGCGTCGGCTAACCCTCAAGCAATCGAGTACAGGAAGAGTGTCGTTAACCGTCCCGGTTGGCGACACTTTTCCTGTACTCGACGGCTGGGTGGCGGGGGGAAGGGGAGTTGGTCGGGTAAATTTGGGGCGATAGCGAGGCGCGACAGCACAGGAAAGGGCGGCAGGTGTATCTCAAGAGCCTGACGCTCAAAGGGTTCAAGTCCTTTGCGCAGCCGACCACGTTCGCGTTCGAGCAGGGAGTCACCTGCGTCGTGGGGCCGAACGGCTCCGGCAAGTCCAATGTGGTGGATGCGCTCGCCTGGGTGATGGGGGAGCAGGGCGCGAAGACACTCCGCGGCGGCAAGATGGAGGACGTCATCTTCGCCGGCACCTCCACCCGCGGCCCGCTCGGTCGCGCCGAGGTCACGCTCACCATCGACAACTCCGATGGCGCCCTCCCCATCGAGTACTCCGAGGTCACCATCTCGCGCACGCTGTTCCGCAACGGCGGCAGCGAGTACGCGATCAACGGTTCGGCCTGCCGTCTGCTCGACGTGCAGGAGCTTCTCAGCGACTCGGGTCTCGGTCGCGAGATGCACGTCATCGTCGGACAGGGGCAGCTGGATGCGGTGCTCCATGCCAGCCCGGAAGACCGCCGTGGGTTCATCGAGGAGGCGGCGGGCATCCTGAAGCACCGCCGCCGCAAGGAGAAGACCCTTCGCAAACTCGAGGCGATGCAGACCAACCTCACCCGGTTGAGCGATCTGGCGGGGGAGATCCGCCGGCAGCTGAAGCCGCTCGGCCACCAGGCCGAGATCGCCCGCGAGGCCCAATCGATCGCCGCGGTGGTGCGCGACGCGAGAGCCCGCCTGCTCGCCGACGAGGTCGTGACGCTGCGAACCGCGCTCGACGATCACGGCCGAACGGAATCGGAGCGTCACACCGAGCGCATCGTGCTGCAGGAGCAGCTCGAGCAGAAGCAACTGCGGGTGGCCCGTCTGGAGCAGGCCCAGGTCGGTGACGAGGTGGATGTCGCACGACGCACCGCGTTCGGGCTCGAGTCGGTGCAGGAGCGACTGCGCAACCTCTACACACTGGCGAACCAGCGTCTCGCCCTCCTCGGCAGCCAGGCGGACACACCGGATGCGGGGCCGAGCGTCAGCCCGCAGAACGTGCAGGACGCCCGCGACGAGGTGGAGCGCCTGCGCGTCGTCGTCGCCGAGGCCGAGTCCGCCTGGGCGGCCGCTCAGGGCGCGACCCGCGCGGCGCGCGCTCGTCTCGATGCCGTCGACGAGGAGATCGCCGCCCAGAGCGCGCTCGTGTCGCGGCACGATCTCGAGATCTCGAAGCTGAGCGGTCAGGCGGAGGCGGCCAACCAGCGGCTCGCTGCCGTGCGCGGGGAGGTGCTGCGTCAGCAGAACGCGTTCGATGCCGCGACGGAACGCCGCGAGAAGGCGCGCGCCGACTTCGCAGCGCGCGAGGCGGAGGCGGCGACGGCCGACATCGGCGAGGGCAACCTCGACGAGGCCTACGAGCTGGCGCAGGCCGACGTGTTCGAGGCCGAGGGCGAGATCGAGCGGCTTCGTGAAGAACTGCACACCCTGGAGCGCGAGCGCGATGCTCTCGCCGCCCGCACGAGCGCCCTCTCGTCGGCGCTCGACCAGAAAGACGGCTCTGCCGCCCTCGTCGCCGCGCGCCTTCCCGGCGTGCGCGGTCTCGTGGCCGAGCACATCCGGGTGCACCCCGGCTTCGAGTCGTCGATCGCGGCGGCCTTGGGCTCGCTCGCCGACGCGGTTCTCGCCGACGACCGCGAGCGCGCGTTCGATGCCGTAGCGCACGCCACCGCCGGTGAGCTCGGTCGCGTCGAGGTCATCATCGCCGAGGTTTCGGCGACCGAGGTCGATCTCGGCGGCGTCGCCGGTGTGGTGCCGGCGCGCTCTGTCGTCGAGGCGCCAGGCGGCGTGCTCGGCATCCTCTCCTTCACCGCGATCGCCGACGACCTGGATGCCGCCCGCGCCGCATACGCCGCATACGCGGAGCGCCCGCTCGGCGGTCCGGTCACGATCATCACCAAGAGCGGCGACGTTCTCACCGACTTCGTGCTGCGCGGTGGTTCCGGCGCCAAGCAGAGCCGCATCGAACTCATCGCCGACCGGGATGCCGCGGCCGACAGGCTCGGCGAGGTCACCTCGTTGATCGACCGCGCGAAGTTCGCCCTCGCCGAGCAGCGCGGTGTGCTTCAGGTCGCCAAGGAGCAGTCGCAGGCCGCGCTGACGGCCCTGCGCGAGTTCGACGCCCAGCTCGCAGCGCAGACCGAACACCTGAACAGGCTCAAGGTGCAGCTCGAAGCGTCGCAGGCCGAGTTCGACCGCCTGGCCAGCGCGCTCGCCCTCGCCGAGGACAGGGTGTCCGAAGCCGAGTCGGCGGCCGAGAAGGCGAAGGCCGAGCTCGAGTCCGCCCGATCGCGCCCGCGGCCGATCCTGGATGTCAGCGCGCGCGACTCGCTGTCCGCCGAGCTGGAGGCGGCACGCGAGTCGGAGGTCGAGGCACGTCTCGGTGTCGAAACGGCCAAGGAGCGCGTGCGCGCCGAACAGGCGCGGGGCGAGGCTCTCGCCCGCCGGCTCGATGCCGAGCGCGCGGCAGCGGAAGAGGCGGCCCGCCGCGCGGTCATCCGTCGCCGTCAGGTGGATGCGGCGACCCGGGTCATCGAAGCTCTTCCCGCTGTGCTCGACTCCGTCGATCGCTCGGTCGCCCAGGCCCGCGTGGAGCTCGCCGCGGCCGAGGCCCAGCGCGCCAGCCAGAACGAGGAGCTGTCCGGCCTGCGCCGCGAGGAGGCCGCCCTGCGGGAGCGCCTTCAGGTGATCACCGAGAGTGTGCACGGCCTGGAGCTCCAGATCTACGAGAAGAAGCTGCACCTGTCGAGCCTGCTCGAACGGGCGGGCAGCGAGCTCGGGCTCGTCGAAGACGTGCTCGTGGCCGAGTACGGCCCCTCCGTGCCGATCCCGGTCGATATCGCCGTCGCCACCGCGCCCGAGCCCGAGCCCGACACCGAGCCCGACACCGAGGCCGACACCGAGCCGGAGCCTGCGGCTGACGTCGAGACGGTCCCGTTCAACCGCGAGCAGCAGCAGAAGCGGCTGGCGTCAGCCGAGCGCAAGCTCGCGCAGCTGGGACGGGTGAACCCGCTCGCCCTCGAGGAGTTCGCGGCACTCGAGCAGCGGCACAAGTTCCTCACCGAACAGCTGACCGACCTGACGAACACCCGCAAAGACCTGCTGACGATCATCGAGGAGATCGACGAGAAGATGCAGACCATCTTCGAGTCGGCGTTCGAAGACACCAGGGAGGCGTTCGGCTACGTCTTCCCCATCCTCTTCCCGGGAGGCACCGGCAGCATCAGCCTGACCGATCCGGAGAACCTGCTCACGACCGGAATCGAGGTGTCGGTCAAGCCCGCAGGGAAGAAGATCGAGCGTCTCTCGCTGCTGTCCGGTGGCGAGCGTTCGCTCGCGGCCGTCGCTCTGCTCATCGCGATCTTCAAGGCGCGGCCCAGCCCGTTCTACATCATGGACGAGGTCGAGGCCGCACTCGACGACGCCAATCTCGGTCGGCTGCTCACGATCTTCCAAGACCTCCGGCAGTCGAGTCAGCTCATCGTCATCACACACCAGAAGCGCACGATGGAGATCGCCGACGCCCTCTACGGCGTCTCGATGCGGCAAGACGGCGTGTCCGCCGTCGTCGGTCAGCGCGTCGCCCAGGAGCAGGCCTCCTAGTCACGCCGAGGCGTCAGGCTTCCAGGAGCACCGCGAGAGGCTCGTCGATGGCGGCGAGTCGTTCGTCCGCTTCGGCTTCGCAGCCGGCGGTGAGCCGAGCGATGCCGGCGCGGGCGGATGCGCTCAGCCGCGTCTCCGACGCCCGCGCGCGCAGGTGCGCCGCCAGCAGGAGCAGGTCGCGGTTGTCGCCGAGCGCGTCCTGGACCACTTCCGCCGCGGAGGCGAGCCGGGCGACCTCGTCGCCCGTCGTGTCGCCCACGGCTTCGGCGGCGTAGCGCAGCCGTCTGGCGGCCTTGCGCAGGTCGTGCCGGTGCTCGAGGGTGTCCAGTCCGGTCGCGCGCATACGCACGCGCGCTATCGCCGTATCGAGCGCCGCCGAGATCAGCGCGTCGGGGTGTTTCCTCGCGCGCTTGCGCAGGGGAGGCGTCGCCGCGAAGGCCTGCAGGTCGGCCAGGAGTGCGCGGTGCGAACGGGATCGCAGGCGCGCGAGAAGTGCCCGTTCGGCACCCGCGTACTCGCGGCGGGCGTCGGCGGCGAAGGCGGTCACCGCATCCACGACGTCCGGTGCGCTCTGCGCCGCCAGCAGGTCCTCCAGTGCCGATGACCGCACCTCGAAGTCGCGTGCGTCACCGAGCACCCGTCCGAGCTCGCG
Source organism: Leifsonia sp. NPDC058292 (assembly GCF_042880955.1). NCBI lineage: Bacteria > Bacillati > Actinomycetota > Actinomycetes > Micrococcales > Microbacteriaceae > Leifsonia > Leifsonia sp. NPDC058292. The sequence continues at coordinate 80,033 of NZ_JBHVYL010000012.1, read as the reverse complement.
CAGGCGGGCGCGCAGCCGGCGGGTCGCGTCTTGGTCGAATGCGCGACGGTAGACGCCGAGCACGCTGCGCAGCCGGCGCACCCGGGTTCGCGCCTGGTGAACCGCATCCTCGCCGTGCGCCTCGACGGCGACGAGCTGTTCGGCGAGCTCCGCGGACAGCCTGGTGAGAGCGAACATGCTCACACCGTAACAACTAGGCTGAACACCATGGCTGAACGCACTCCCTGGTCTTTGTCCGGTGCCCTCCGTGGCATGTTCGCCAAGAAGACGATCGACGAGACGACCTGGGAAGACCTGGAGTCCGCGCTGATCACCGCCGACTTCGGCCCCGACGTCACCGAAGCGATCGTCGACGACCTGCGCGCCAAGGTGGAGCGTTACCGCACCACCGACCCGGCCGACCTCCAGCGGATGCTCCGCGAGAGTCTCGAAGAGCGGCTCTCGAAGCTCGACACCACCCTCAAGCTCAGCGATCGCCCCGCGATCGTGCTCGTGGTCGGCGTCAACGGCGTCGGCAAGACCACGACGATCGGCAAGTTCGCCAAGTTCCTCCGCACCTATGACCGCACCGTCGTGGTCGGTGCAGCCGACACGTTCCGGGCCGCGGCCGTCGAACAGCTCGCGACCTGGGCTGAACGAGCGGGTGTCGACATCGTGCGTCCGCAGCAGCAGGGGCAAGATCCTGCGTCCGTCGCCTTCCAGACGGTCGAGCTGGCCAAGCAGAAGGGCATCGAGATCGTCATCATCGACACCGCCGGACGTCTGCAGACGAAGGGCGGCCTCATGGACGAGCTCTCGAAGATCAAGCGGGTCGTCGAGAAGCAGGCTCCGATCGCCGAGGTGCTCCTCGTGCTCGACGCGACCACCGGGCAGAACGGTCTCGCGCAAGCGGAGGCATTCATCGAGCACGCCGGCGTCACCGGGCTGGTGCTGACCAAGCTCGACGGCTCGGCCAAGGGCGGTTTCGTGTTGGCCGTGCAGGAGAAGACGGGCATCCCGATCAAGCTGGTCGGCCAGGGCGAGGGCATCAACGACATCACCGGATTCACGCCGCACGTCTTCGCGCAGCAGCTGGTCGGTTAGGGGTATCGGCATGGCGATCGAGCACGACTACTTCGGCATCATCGACGAGACCGCGAGCGGCGGTCTCGCCTGGGCGGACACGGTGGACATCTCGGAGCAGGCCGTCGAGGTGGAGCTGCAGGCCGACGACGAGACAGCGGTGCCCGTCGTCGCGCTGGATGCGGCCGCGGCGATGATCCACGCGCTCGACGGCTTCGATTCGCGGGCGAGGGATGCGCTGGTCGCCGAGCTGAGCTCGCGCGCGTCGGCGACGAGCAGCTACATCGACGACCATGTCGAGAAGCTGGGCGACACCCTGCTCGACCTGCTCGTCTACACCTCAGGCGACATCCCGGTGGACGTGCTGCGGTCGTTGCAGCTGCTCCGCGTCGTCATCCAGCCCGACCACGCCGACGAAGAAGAAGTCTTCGCCACCTTCGACTACTCGATCAGCCCCGACGAGACGGATGCGCTGCTCACCGTGTCGTTCGACATCCGGGGCGACGTGGTGTCGATCGACACCTCCGACTCGTGAGCGACCCGACTGTCGGCGCCTTCGCGCCGGTTCCCGACCCGCGCCCGGAGGACACGGCCTGGCCCGAGATGTCCTGGCCGCCGGCGCCGGGGACGGAGCTCGTCGGGAGGTACGTGCGGCTCTCGCCCGTCGATCCCGACCGCGACGCCGAGGGTCTTTTCCGCGCACTCGACCACGACTCCGTGTGGAATCACCTCGCCGGCCGTCCCGCCTCGGCCGACGTTGTCCACGCCCGCATCGCGAATCGCCCCAGCGGCGACTCGCGGCTCCAGTGGACGGTCCGCACGGCGGTCGACTACCTCGGCATCGCGGCAGGGACGGTGATCGGGCAGACCTCCTATCTCGATGTCGTGCCCGCGGATGCGCGGTGCGAGATCGGCTCGACGGCGTACGCACCAGCGGTGTGGGCGAGCGCGGTCAACCCGGAGGTCAAGCTGCTCCTGCTCGAGTACGCCTTCGAGCACCTCAATACGGGCAGGGTGCAGCTGAAGACCGACGCCAGGAACCAGCGGTCGCAGCGAGCGATCGAACGGCTCGGGGCGCGCTTCGAAGGGGTTCTGCGGCGCCACATGCGCCGGGACGACGGCACCGTTCGCGACACCGTGATGTTCTCGATCATCGCCGAGGAGTGGCCCGAGGTACGCGCGCGGCTGAATGAGCGCTTGCTCTCAGCACCGAGACGTTAAACTGGCAGGATCATGGCTACTTTCGGATCGCTGTCTGACCGCCTCGCAGACACCTTCAAAAATCTCCGCACCAAGGGAAAGCTGTCGCCCGCCGACGTGGATGGCACGGTGCGCGAGATCCGTCGCGCCCTGCTCGACGCCGACGTCGCCCTCGACGTGGTCAAAGACTTCACCGGCAAGGTGCGCGAGCGCGCGCTGAGCGATGAGGTGAACAAGGCGCTGAACCCCGCCCAGCAGGTGGTGCAGATCGTCAACGATGAACTCGTCGCCATCCTCGGCGGCCAGCAGCGGCGCCTCCAGTTCGCGAAGAAGCCGCCGACCGTCATCATGCTCGCAGGCCTCCAGGGAGCCGGTAAGACGACGCTCGCCGGCAAGCTGGCCAAGTGGCTGGTCAAAGACGGTCACACCCCGGTGCTCGTGGCAGCCGACCTCCAGCGTCCCAACGCCGTCACGCAGCTGCAGATCGTCGGCGAGCAGGCGGGTGTCCCGGTCTACGCCCCCGAGCCCGGCAACGGCGTCGGCAACCCGGTTCGCGTGGCCAAAGACGCGCTGAAGTTCGCCGAGACCAAGCAGTACGACACCGTCATCGTCGACACGGCCGGCCGCTTGGGTGTCGATGCCGAGCTCATGAAGCAGGCGGCGGACATCCGCAAGGCCGTCGACCCCGACGAGGTGCTGTTCGTCATCGACGCGATGATCGGTCAAGACGCGGTCGCGACGGCCAAGGCCTTCCAGGAGGGGGTCGACTTCACCGGCGTCGTGCTCTCCAAGCTCGACGGCGACGCGCGAGGCGGTGCCGCACTGTCGGTCGCCTCGATCACCGGCCGCCCGATCATCTTCGCCTCCACGGGTGAGGGTCTCGACGACTTCGAACCGTTCCACCCCGACCGCATGGCGAGCCGCATCCTCGACCTGGGTGACATCCTCACCCTGATCGAGCAGGCGCAGGAGGCGTTCGACGAAGACGAGGCCCGCAAGGTCGCCGAGAAGTTCGCGACCGACACCTTCACGCTCGACGACTTCCTGAAGCAGATGCAGCAGCTGCGCAACATGGGCTCCATCAAGAAGATGATGGGGATGCTGCCGGGTGCCGGCGCCATGAAGCAGCAGCTCGACAACTTCGACGAGAAGGAGATCGTGCGCACCGAGGCGATCATCCAGTCGATGACGAAGGCGGAGCGCACCACGCCGAAGCTGCTGAACGGTTCACGCCGGCTGCGCATCGCCAAGGGCTCCGGCAGCACGGTGACCGAGGTCAACCAGCTCGTCAACCGTTTCGAGCAGGCCGCCAAGATGATGAAGACGGTCGCGAAGGGCGGAGTGCCGAACGTTCCCGGCATGGGCCCCATCCCGGGCGCAGGATTCGGCGGCGGTCGCGCCAAGCCTCAGCCCAAGAAGAAGGGGTCGAAGTCGGGCAACCCTGCTAAGCGCGCGGCCGAGAACGCCGCGCTCGCTTCGGGCGCGAAGCCGGCGGCCGGGGGTCCTGCGGGTTCCGGATTCGGCCTCGCCGGAGGGAAGTCCGGCGACGGCGGCCCCTCCCAGGAGGAGCTGGCCTCGCTGCAGAAGTTCTTGGGCCGCTAGAGCGCCAGGTCGAGCGGCGCGAGCTTGGCCTCGACCACCTTGGCCACGACGTCCTGACCCAGGGCGTTCGGGTGGATCCCGTCGGGCTGCAGCCATTCCGGGTGGCCGACGAGCGGGAAGCCCACGTCGAGGAAGGACCCGCCGACGTCGGTGACCGCCGTCTCGGCGATGGCGTCGACCCGCTCGACGGACGCGGGCGGAGTGTCGCTGCCCCAGATCGCCGTGGTGCCGATGATGCGGGCGTGCGGGAAAGCCTCGCGCAGCTCGCCGAGCAGCTGGGTGCAGGCGCGTTCGACGGCCGCCGGGTCGTCGTCTCGGTCGTTGCGTGTCGCCGCGATCAGGATGTAGTCGGGGCGCAGGCGCAGCGCCTGATCGACCTGCTGGCGGAAGGTCGTGCCGTTCCAGCCCTTGTGCACGAACCCGGAGCCGCTGACGGCGAGGTCGGTGAGGTGCCAGTTCTGAGCGTCGGCGACGAGCGCAGGCCATGCCTGGTCGGGCCGCACCCCCTTGCCGAAGGCGATGGAGTCGCCGATCGCGACGACCTCGGACGGCGTGCTGTCGCCGGCAGCGGCGACGGGTGTTCCGACCGCCGCGACGGGACGCTGAATCGGGGCCGGCGAGCAGCCGGCGAGGAGGAGGGCCGCCGCTGTCGCGGCGACGACGGCAGCCGCGCGGATGCTTCGGGTTGACATGCGCACGAGGTGAGAGTAGCACCCCGAAAACTGCGTGAATGCTGTGGACCGACAGGTGTGTCTGTCGGTGACGGTCGGACGCGCCGGAAGCGGGCCGGCGATCAGCGTTTCAGGCCGTCCCTCAGCTCGTGGGTGAGCGAACTCACGACCGCCTGCAGGCTGCCGCCGTTCGCCTCCGCGACGGCGAGCTGGCGCTGATAGCTGGCGCCGTTCCGCAGGATGACGTCGACCGTCTCCAGCTCCGCCAGGCAGCCCAGTCGCTCGGCGACGGGGGAGAGGTCGACCACCAGGTCGCGCAGCGCATCGCTGACGAGACGCTCCTCGCCGTCGGGGGAGACGATGATCTCCGCATCCAGGCCGTAGCGGGCCGCCCGCCATTTGTTCTCCCGCACGAACCAGGGCTGCAGCGTGACCGGCTCTTCGCCGTCGTCGAGCTGCTGCGACATCCGGTCGGTCAGGCAGTGGATGAGCGCCGCCACGGCCCCGACCTCGTCGGCCGTCGAGAGCCCGTCGCAGGCGCGCATCTCGACCGTCCCCCACTTCGGCGACGGCCGGATGTCCCAGCGCACCTCCGAGTGGTCTGTCACGACCCCCGTCGTCACGAGGTCTTGCACGTACTCCTCGTAATTCGCCCAGCTGCCGAACTGCCAGGGGAGCCCCGCCGTCGGCAGCTGCTGGAACATGAGCGCGCGGTTCGAGGCGTACCCGGTCTTCGCTCCGCCCCAGTACGGGCTGCTCGCGCTGAGCGCCTGCAGGTGAGGGTAGTAGGTGAGCAGGCCGTTGACGATGGGCAGGGCCTTGTCCCTGTCGTCGATGCCGACGTGCACGTGGATGCCCCAGATCATCATCTGGCGACCCCACCACTGGGTGCGGTCGAGCAGGCGCTCGTAGCGCTCGTTCTCCGTGATCCTCTGGTCGTACCACTGGGCGAACGGATGCGTCCCCGCGCACATGAGTTCCACGCCGAGCGGGTCGGTCACACCGCGGACCAGCCCGATCAGCTCCTGCAGGTCGGTGATCGCGGCGGGCACCGTCTTGTGGACGCGGCTGACCAGCTCGACCGTGTTCTGCAGCAGTTCGTGCGTGATCTGGGGGTGCTCGGCGCCGTCGGGCGTGCCGAGCTCGCGGAGCACATCCTCTGCGATGTGCACCAGGTCGCCGGTGGCGCCGTCGACGAGGGCTATCTCCCACTCGATGCCGACGGTGGAGCGCTCGGATTCCGAGAATTCGATCTGCATAGTGGGTCGTCCCGTTCGTCCGATTATTCAAGGGCGGCGTTATCTGACAGAATAGCTAGTTGAGTTCCGTCGCACCCGACCCTCTAATCAGGTTCGCACGGAAACCCCAGATCTCCTGCCGAGTGTGCCCCCACGCTCACGGCAGTCAGTTCGTCAAACATCTCATACAACACAGGAGAATTGTGGCTGTCAAAATCCGTCTGAAGCGCCTCGGCAAGATCCGCGCTCCGTACTACCGCATCGTCGTCGCCGACTCGCGCACCAAGCGCGACGGTCGCGTGATCGAGGAGATCGGTCTGTACCACCCCACCGAGGAGCCTTCGGTCATCCAGGTCGACTCGGAGCGCGCCCTCTACTGGCTCGGCGTCGGCGCCCAGCCCAGCGAGCAGGTTCTCGCGCTGCTCAAGCTCACCGGCGACTGGGGCAAGTTCAAGGGTGACAAGAACGCCGTCAGCACCGTGAAGACCAAAGAAGAGAAGGTCGCCTTCCAGGCCGACGAGAAGAAGAAGCCGGTTCTGAAGCCCAAGGCTGAGAAGCCCGCCGAGGTCGCCGCCGAGGCTGAGGCCGTCGTCGAGGCTGAGGTCGAGGCCGAAGAGGCCGCCGAGGCCGAGGTCGTCGAGGCTGCCGAAGAGATCACCGAGGCTGCTGCCGACGGCGAGAAGGCTTAGTCTTGCTCGCTCCCGCACTGGCGCACCTCGTCAAGGGGATCGTCGATCACCCCGACGACGTGCATGTCGTTGCAAAGAATTCGCCCCGCGGCGAGGTCCTCGAGGTTCGTGTGAACCCCGAGGACCTCGGCCGGGTCATCGGCCGGGCCGGTCGCACCGCCAAGGCGCTGCGCACCCTCGTCGCCGCGCTGGCTGACGGGCGTCGCGTTCGCGTCGACGTCGTCGACACCGACGACTGAGGTGGCCGACCACAAATTGCCCCCAGCGGAGCCGCCGCGCTCCGACCAGACGCAACTGCGCGTCGGTCGTCTCACCAAGGCCCACGGCCTGAAGGGTGGGATCAAGGTCGAGCTGTACACCGACGAGCCCGAGAAGCGGTTCGTTCCGGGAGCGGTCTTCACCCTGCAGGTGCCGACCGCATCCAAGTGGCACGGCAAGACCCTGACGTTGGTCGAGCTGCGCTGGTACAACGCTCAGGCGGTCGCGTTCTTCGCCGGCGTCGACGATCGTAGCGAGGCGGAGACGCTGATCAAGGCGATCCTCTGGGTCAGTCAGGACCCGAAAGAGCTTCCCGAGGAAGAAGACGCCTGGTACGACCACCAGCTGGTCGGGCTGGACGTTCTCCGCGACGGTGCGAAGGTGGGCCTCGTGGCCCGCGTCGACCACCTTCCGGCACAAGATCTCCTGGCGATCAAGACCGCGGACGGCGAGGTGCTCGTGCCGTTCGTGAAGGCGATCGTGCCCGAGGTCGATCTCGCGGCCGGCACCCTCACGATCACACCGCCGACGGGCCTGTTCGAAGAACTGCCCGACGACGAACCGGAGCCGCAAGTGTCCCCGGAGTCGCAGGAGCCACCGGAGCCGCAGGAGCCTTAGGCGTCAGTGCACGATCGACAGCCCGCGTGCCCGCAGCGAGCGGGCGTCGGCGTCGAGTGCGGTGAGCAGCCTCTCGTGCGTCGACACGATGTGGTGATGGATGCGGTCGGCCGCAGCCTCGCCGTCGCGCGCCGCCAGGAGTTCCACGATCTCGCGGTGCTCCTCCCACGCCGTGTGCTTGGCCTGTTCCGTGCGCACCTCGAGCCAGCGTGTTCGCGCCAACCGGGTCATCGCGGAGTCGACGGCGTCGGCGAAGAAGTGGTTGCCCGACAGGGCAGCGAGCTCGACGTGGAAGTGGGTTCCGGCGCGAACGCTCTCCTCCCCGGGCGCATCGACGCCGACCTCGCCCAGCCTGTCGGCGAGCGACGCGATGGCCTCGTCGCTCGCGCGGGCGGCGCTGAGGCGCACGGCGGCGGTCTCGAGCGCATCCCGCAGCTCGCTCAGTCTCGTGATCTCGCCGAGGTCGATGGGGGAGACCTGCCAGGCTCTGCCGTCTCGTTCGACCAGCCCGTCGGCTTCGAGGCGCATCAGCGCGGCGCGGAGCGGGGTTCTGGATGCGCCGAGCTCGGTCTCGAGGCCGCGCTCGGTGAGGCGGGCGCCGGGCATCCGGTCGAGGTCGAGAATCTGCGCCCGCAGGCGGTCGTACACGTGCGTCTGCTCGGCCATGAGCCCTCTTCCGATTGGTATACCACGTCGGTATACCGCTAGGGTATACCGCGTGTCCTCCACCATAGCGCGCCGGCCCCGCCCGTGGCTGATGCTGTCGTTCGGCGTGATCGCCCAAGCCAGCTCGACCGTCTTCGTGAGCACGCCGGCCTTCCTCATCCCGTTGCTGCACACGGAGCGCGGGCTCTCGCTCGGCCAGGCCGGTCTGCTGGCGTCCGCGCCGACCCTGGGACTCGTCATCACGCTCATCGCGTGGGGAGCGCTCACCGACCGCATCGGCGAGCGCTGGGTGATCGCGTCCGGACTCGCCATCACGGCCATCGCCGCCTTCGCGGCGATGTTCGCCAGCGACTACATCAGCCTGGGCGCTCTGTTCCTGATCGGCGGCATGGCGTCGGCGAGCCCGAACGCGGCCAGCGGCCGCGTCGTCATCGGCTGGTTCCCCAAAGAGCGTCGCGGTCTCGCGATGGGCATCCGGCAGATGTGCCAGCCGCTCGGCGTCGCGGTCGCGGCGCTCACCATCCCGCAGCTGGCGGCGTCGGGCGGGATAGCGGCGGCGCTCGTCGTTCCCGCCGTGCTCTGCGCGGTGTCGGCCGTGCTGTGCGCGCTCGGGATCGTCGACCCTCCGCGCCCACCGCGCCGAGTCGACGGCGGAGACGCGCACCCGCAGGCGGCCTGGCACCCGTACCGGTCGTCGTCGCTGCTCTGGCGCATCCATGTGGTCTCGATGCTGCTGGTGATCCCTCAGTTCACGATCTCGACCTTCGGGCTCGTGTGGCTGGTCACCGAACTGCACGCCAGCCCACTCGCCGCCGGCCTCGTCATCGGCGCGAGCCAGTTCGCGGGAGCGCTCGGTCGCATCGGGGTCGGCCTGCTGAGCGATCGGGTGGGCAGCCATCTGAGGCCGTTGCGCTGGGTGTCCGTCGTTGCCGTGGCGGTGATGCTCCTGATGAGTGCAGCGGGAGCGCTGGGGATGGCGTGGGCGGCGGCGATCCTCATCGTCGCGGCGATCGTGACCGTCGCCGACAACGGTCTCGCGTACACCTCGGTCGCGGAGATCGCCGGGCCGTTCTGGTCGGGGCGGGCGCTCGGCGCCCAGAACACCGGCCAGTTCCTGGCCGCGTCGGTGGTCGGGCCCGCCGTCGGCGGTCTCGTCACTCTCGTCGGATTCCCGTTCGCCTTCGCCATCGTCGCTCTGGCGCCGGCCATCGCGACACCGCTCGTCCCGAAGGACAGCGAGCTCGGCGCCGTGCCGGTCGAGGTGCTGCAGCGCCCCTAGAATTTCTGACATGCGCATCGACATCGTCACGATCTTCCCCGAGTTCTTCGATGTGCTCGACATCTCGCTGCTCGGCAAAGCCCGCCAGTCGGGCATCATCGATCTCGGCGTGCACAACCTTCGCGACCACACGCACGACCGGCATCGGACGGTCGACGACACTCCGTACGGCGGCGGCGCCGGCATGGTGATGAAGCCCGAGCCGTGGGGGGATGCGCTCGACGAGGTGCTGCCGGCGGGCCCCGGAGATCCGGTGGTGATCTTCCCGTCGCCCGCGGGAGAGGTGTTCACCCAGTCGATCGCGCGCGAGCTCGCCGCAGAGCAGCACCTGGTCTTCGGATGCGGACGCTACGAGGGCATCGACCAGCGCGTGGTCGACGACACCGCATCCCGCGCCCGCGTGCGGTTGATGAGCATCGGCGACTACGTGCTCAACGGGGGAGAGGTGGCGACGATGGCGATGATCGAGGCGATCGGCCGGCTCATCCCTGGTGTGGTCGGCAACCCGGAGAGCCTGGTGCAGGAATCCCACGAGGACGGCCTGCTCGAATACCCGAGCTACACCAAGCCCGCCGTGTGGCGCGACCGCGAGGTGCCGCCCATCCTGCTCTCCGGCAATCACGGAGCGATCGCCGCCTGGCGCCGCGACCAGCAGCTCGAGCGCACCCGTCGCGTGCGTCCCGATCTCCTTCCGCCCGCCTGACGCCCCGCCTGAACCGCATCGAGGGGTCCCGACTCGCCGTTACATGCACCCGTGTAACGGCGTGTCGGGACCCCTCGATGGCTTGCGACGAGCGCGCCGCGCGTCAGTCGCGAGCCGTGAGCACGATCGGGTCGGCGTCGGTGATGGCGATCGTGTGCTCCGAGTGCGCACCTCGCGAGCCGTCGGCGCTGCGCAGCGTCCAGCCGTCGGGGTCGGTGAAGATCTCGTCGGTCGTCTGCAGAAACCAGGGCTCGATCGCGATCACGAGCCCGGCCCGCAGGGGATAGCCGCGGCCGGCGCGGCCGTCGTTCGGCACGTGCGGGTCGCCGTGCATCGTGCGGCCGACGCCATGCCCGCCGAACTGTGTGTTGATCTCGTACCCTTCGGCTCTGGCGACGGCGGCGATGGCCGCCGAGATGTCGCCGATCTTGCCGCCGGGGCGAGCGGCGGCGATCCCCGCCGACAGGGCCCGCCGAGTGGTGTCGATGAGGCGCAGATCCTCGTCGCGTGCCGCGCCCACCACCAGGCTGATCGCCGAATCCGCGACCCAGCCGTCGACGGAGGCCGCGAAGTCCAGGCTCAGAAGGTCTCCGTCGCGCAGCCGGTAGTCGTGCGGGAGCCCGTGCAGCACCGCGTCGTTCACCGAGGTGCAGATGACCTTGCCGAACGGGCTCGCACCGAACGACGGGTGGTAGTCGATGTAGCACGACTCCGCTCCGGCCTCCCGGATGAGGTCGTGGGCCAGCGCATCCAGCTCGAGCAGGTTCGTGCCCACCTTCGCAGCGGCGGCCGTCTGCCTCAGCACATCGGCCACGAACCGGCCGGCCGGCCGCATCTGCTCGATCTCGGCGGGGGTCCTCAACTCGATCACGCGATCTCCTTCTCTCAGAGCACAGCTTTTCACGCCCACGGCGAACCCGCAGCCGCCACACAGCCGGGCCCGGATACGCTGATCGCGTGTTCATCCGCAAGGCGTTCTATTGGTGGCTCTTCCCGTCCGCCGTCGTGCTGCCTGTCTGGCTGCTGATCGGCTGGGCCGTCTTCCACCCGAGCGGCTGGGCGTTCGTCGGGCTGCTCATCATCTGCCCCATCCTCTTCATCGCACAGCTAGCCATCGGCGGCATCATCGCGGCGCGGAAGACCGTGCGCGACGCCCGCGCCGTCTCCTGGTACGACGTCGGGCTGCTCACCGCGTGGCACGCGTCGATCGTCGTGTTCGGCTGCTTCATCGACGGCGTCTCCAACTGGGTCGCCGTGCTGGGCATCCTGCTCGGACTCGCCACCTTCTGGGTGTCGCTCTGGGAACTCGTCACCGAGGCCAGGATGCGCGTGAAGCAGACCTTCGAGGCGTACGAACGCGCGGCGCAGCCCCAGCAGGTGCGGCGCCCGCCGGCCCCGTCGGGTGAGGCGATCGAGTACATCGTCGTCGAGGAAAGACGCGACGACGACTGACCGCGGCGAGGGCGCTTTGGTAAAGGCGCACGGTTCATGGCAGAATTGTTGTTTGTGCCGCGGCCAGACTCTGCCACAGGGGAGTCAGCACTTCTCGCGGACACCCCATAACCGATAATCCGGCCCGGCGCACGCGTGCGTCAGTGCCCCAAGTCCGTCCTCGACCTGTGGCGGGTACAGAGAGCGAACGAGCAATGCACATTCTCGACCAGGTGGATGCAGCTTCACTGAAGCAGGACATCCCGGCCTTCCGCGCCGGTGACACCGTCAAAGTCCACGTCAACATCATCGAGGGAAGCCGCTCTCGTATCCAGGTCTTCCAGGGCGTCGTCATCGGCCGTTCGGGCGAAGGCGTCCGCGAGACCTTCACGGTTCGCAAGGTGAGCTTCCAGGTCGGCGTCGAGCGTACCTTCCCGGTGCACTCGCCGGTCATCGACCACATCGAGGTCGTCACCCGCGGCGACGTCCGCCGCGCCAAGCTGTACTACCTCCGCGAGCTTCGCGGCAAGAAGGCGAAGATCAAAGAGAAGCGCGACAACTAAGGCCCCGCGCTCCGGCGCGACGCCTTCGACTCGCGGCTGCTCGACAGCCGTCCCTGAGCTCCCCGTCCTTTACACTGGACCGGGAGCTCAGGCGGTTAAATGACGGAAGAATCAGTGCCCACCCGAACGGACAGGGTGGCGAACAACAGGCGACGCGCGCGCCGCAGCACGGGACGGTTCATCCGTGACATCCTCATCATCTTCGTCGTCGCCGTTCTGGTGTCGTTCCTCATCAAGACGTTCGTCGTCAGGTCGTTCTACATCCCCTCGGCGTCGATGGAGAACACGCTGCAGGTCAATGACCGCATCATCGTCAACGAACTGGAGCCCGGCCTGGTGCCGATCAGCCGGGGCGACGTCGTCGTCTTCCGCGACCCGGGAGGCTGGCTGCCTCCACAACCGCCCTCGAACCAGAACCCGATCGCCGCGGCGGTCGACAGCGCGCTGACGTTCATCGGGCTCTCCGCCGCCGACAGCAACGACCACCTCATCAAGCGCGTGATCGGACTGCCGGGCGATCACGTGACGTGCTGCAACACGCTCGGACAGATCTCGGTCAACGGGTCCCCGCTCAAAGAGCCGTACATCCTCGTTCCTCCGGGACAGTCGAAGGCGGCGACGCTCGACTTCGACGTCACGGTGCCGAAAGGCGAGCTCTGGGTGATGGGCGACAACCGCTACAACTCGCAAGACTCGTCACGCAACCAGAACCTGCCGGGCAGAGGATTCGTGCCCATCGACCACGTGGTCGGTCGCGCCTTCGTGATCAGCTGGCCGGTCGACCGCTGGACCTGGCTCGACAACTATCCCGAGGTGTTCCGCGGGGTGGAGGACGACCGATGACGCCGATCAGCCCCACGCTCCGTTTCGAGAAGTCGCTCTATCGCGAGGGCGTCACCTCCATCGTCGCCTGCGACGAGGTCGGGCGAGGAGCGCTCGCCGGTCCTGTCGCCGTCGGCATGGTCGTCATCGACACGAGCGTGAAGCGGATCCCTGTCGGCCTGCGCGACTCCAAGCTGCTGCTCGAACCCGCACGCGAGGCGCTCGAACCGCTCTGCCGCAAATGGGTGCTGCACTCGGCGGTCGGGCTCGCCTCGGCGGCGGAGGTCGACTCGCTCGGCATCATGCGCTGTCTCGGCCTGGCCGGCGCGCGCGCTCTCGCTCAGCTGGAGCAAGGCGGTGCCGAGATCTCGCAGAGCACCCTCATCCTCGACGGCAACTACGACTACCTCAACCCCGCGCTCGACAGGCCGGCGCGCGTGGTGACGAAGATCAAAGCTGACAGGGACTGCGCGTCCGTGTCGGCGGCATCCGTGATCGCCAAAGTGCATCGCGACCGCATGATGATCGCGCACGACGTCGACTACCCGGGCTACGGCTGGGCGTCGAACAAGGGATATTCGAGCCGGGCCCATTTCGACGCGATCGCCGAGCTCGGGCCGAGTGCGCTCCACCGGCTGACCTGGCTGAAGGAAGCATCGATGCTCGCCATGCCGACATGAGCCGAACTCCGGCATAGACTTGTCGAACGATGGATGATGATGAGTTCGACGACTACGACCGCGAGGTCGAGTTGGCTTTGTACCGCGAATATCGAGACGTCGTCTCGCAGTTCAAGTATGTGATCGAGACCGAGCGCCGCTTCTACCTCGCGAACGAGGTGGAGTTCGTCCGCCGGGACACCGAGCACGACTTCTACTTCGAACTGACGATGAACGACGTGTGGGTCTGGGATGTCTATCGTTCCGACCGCTTCGTGAAGTCGGTGCGCGTGCTCACGTTCAAAGACGTGAACATCGAGGAGCTCTCGAGCAAAGAGTTCGAGCTTCCGAAAGAGCTGGCGCTCGACGAATAGGCGCTCCGCGCTGCCTCAGCGCTCGTAGGTGCCGGTCAGGCGTCCGCGGGCTATGACGTGCCCGCGCATCGCTTCGACGACGGTCGCGGGGCTCAGCGAGTCGTCGCCGGGGATGCGGATGTCCAGGGCGAAGAGCTGGAACACGTATGCGTGCGGCCCGTGGCCGGGGATGGGCCGGGGTCCGTGGTAGCCGCGACGGCCGAACTGGGCTCGAGCGGCGCCGTGCGGCCCTCCGTCGTTGAGGTCGCCCGGCGCGAGTGCGACGATCGCGGGATCAAGACGGGATGCGGCGTGCGTGATGGGGCTTGAGAAGGGTACATCCGCGTCTTCCACGATGAGCACGAGCTCCTTGCAGGCGCTCGGCACGGCGCTCCACGCCAGGGCAGGGGAGACGTTGTCGCCGATCGGCTTGCCCGCTGTGCGCTGCGGCATCGCGGAGCCGTCGGTGAAGTCGGTGCTGGTGAGCTCGATGGTGCCGGGCGCTTCGAGCCCGGAGGTGTGCCAGGCGAGAGTGTTCTCTCCCGCGCGGCGATTCGCCAGAAGGCGGCCGAGGATGCGCATCGCACTCCGATTCTGTTGAGGTTCGCCGAAGAACCTACCGTGCCGGGGTGTGGCATCGGCTGAACGCCCTGTCCGCACCCTCCTCCACAGCCGAACACGGGCGCGCGTTCTCCACGGATCGTTGCTCCCTCGCTCCCACTGCCATTCCAGGGCCGGATCCTGGTCTCGGAGGGAAACATGGCAGCGAAAGACGATTTGGGGCGGCGTGGCGAGGCAGTCGCGGCCGCCTGGTTCGAACGGCATGGCTACGAGGTGCTCGATCGCAATTGGCGGTGCCCTATCGGGGAGCTCGACCTCGTGCTGAGGCGCGCGGAGGTCACGGTCTTCGCCGAGGTGAAGACGCGCACCTCCGTGGCCTACGGGCACCCCTTCGAGGCGATCACCCCTGCCAAGGCTCGGCGGTTGCGCCAGCTGTCGGTCGAGTGGTGCCGACGCCACGATTCGGGGGTGGCGGAGATCCGCGTGGATGCGATCGCCGTGGTCGACGCCTGGAGCGCCAACCCGCAGGTCGAGCACCTCAAGGCGATCGCCTGATGTCGCTCGCGCGCACCTACGCCGTCGCCCTCAACGGATTGCGAGGAGAGCTGGTCGAGGTCGAAGCCGACATCGCGGCGGGTCTTCCCGCGTTCGTGCTCATCGGGCTGCCCGACACCGCCCTCGGCGAATCGAGAAAGCGGGTCGTCGCCGCCGCGGTGAACTCCGGGTGCCCGCTGACCCAGCGCAAGCTGACGATCAACCTGTCGCCGGCCGCCCTGCGTAAGCAGGGCTCTGCCTTCGACCTGGCCATCGCCGTCGCGGCACTCGCGGCGGCCGGCGACATCTCCGGCGCATCGGCCGCCAAGGTCGTGCACCTCGGGGAACTCGGACTCGACGGTCGCCTGCGCCCTGTTCCCGGCATCCTGCCCGCGGTCGTCGCCGCGCGCACGGCCGGCTTCGAGAGGGTGATGGTCCCCGAGATCAACGCCGACGAAGCGCGTTTGGTCGACGGCATCGAGGTGACCGCCGTCTCATCGCTCCGTCAGGCGGCGATCTGGCACGGCAGCGATCTCGCGCCCGCCGACGACCCCGAGCCGGCGATCGTCGTCGGGGAGTCGGTCGAACAGCCGGAGACGCGACCGCAGCCCGACCTCTCGGACGTCGTGGGCAACGAGGAGGTCGTCGAGGCTCTCGTCGTCGCAGCGGCAGGAGGCCACCACGTTTCGATGGTCGGGCCGCCCGGTGCAGGCAAGACCATGATCGCCGCCCGGCTCCCGACGATCCTGCCCGACCTCACAGACCAGGAGGCGCTGGAGGTGACGTCGGTGCGCTCGCTGTCCGGTGCGTACATCGGCCGCGAGCTCATCCGCCGCCCGCCGTTCGAAGCACCGCATCACACCGCGTCTCCCGTCGCTCTGGTGGGTGGCGGCTCCACCCGCATCGTTCCCGGCGCCATCGTTCGTGCATCCCACGGCGTGCTGTTCCTCGACGAAGCGGCCGAGTTCCCGTCGGGGGTGCTGGATGCGCTCAGGCAACCCCTCGAATCGGGGTCGATCACCATCCATCGCGCGAGCGGAACCGCCACCTTTCCGGCGCGCTTCCAGCTCGTGCTCGCTGCGAATCCATGCCCGTGCGGGCGCTACGGGTCCGCCGACGACGAGTGCACGTGCACGCCCATCGCCCGGCGCAGGTACCTCGCGAAGCTGTCGGGGCCGCTTCTGGATCGGGTCGACATCCGGCTGTCGGTGCGGCGAGTGAGCATCGCCGCGCTACGAGGCGCGCGTGGGTCGGGAGGAGAGTCGGCGGCGGCGCAGCGCTCGACCGGCGAGGCGGGCCTTGCGCGCTCCAGTCTCGCCACGCGTGCTCGCGTCGTCGCCGCTCGAGGGGCCGCCGCGGAGCGGTTGGCACAGACGCCCTGGGCACGCAATGCGGATGTCACGGGCAGCTGGCTCCGCGAGCGCGGCAACAGGCTCCCACCGGCGACGACATCCGCACTCGACCGCGCACTCGAACGGGGAGCGCTCACGATGCGGGGCTACGACCGCACCTTGCGGCTGGCCTGGACGGTCGCCGACCTGGATGGCGCGACCGTACCGACCTCGCACCACGTGGGCGTCGCGCTCTATCTGCGACGGGGGATGGCGTGATGGGGTACCTGACACTGGGCTCCGCTGAACTGGTCGAACTTCTCACGCCGGTCACGCCGGCGGAACTCGAAGCGCATGTCGACACCGCGTCGCACGATGACATCGCCCGTCGGTTCGCCACCGCCGCGTTCACCACGCTCGCAGAGCCTGGCGATACCGACGCCGCCCTCGTGGTGGGAACCCTTGGCGCGGCCGCAGCCTTGACCGCGATCGTCGAACGCTGGTCGGCCGCGCGTGTGCTGAGCGCTCTGAGCGAGGTCGACCCCGCGACCGAGACGTCGATCTCGGGGCGGCCGGAGGATTCGGGGCGGTCTTCCCCGGCGAGCCGGTCGGCGAAACGAAGGGGCGCTGCGCTGACCGCGGTGGAGCGGATCGACGAGGCGCTGCAGCGCTGGACGCCGAGGCTCTCGCTACGAACGGCCCGCGCGGCACTCGAGTCGGCCGCGCACGTCGGAGCGATGTTCGTGACCCCGCACGACGCGCTGTGGCCGACCGGGCTCCCCGATCTCGGCGATGGCGCGCCTTTGGGGCTGTGGTTCCGGGGAGACCCGTCCGGTCTGCGAGCGGTGAATCGCTCGATCGCGCTCGTCGGCGCCCGAGCGTCGACAGGGTACGGCGAGCATGTCGCCATGGAGTCCGCCGCCGGGCTCGCCGACCGAGGCTTCGCCGTCGTCTCCGGCGGCGCCTACGGGATCGACGGGGCCGCACACCGGGCGACTCTGGCAAGTGAGCAGACGACGATCGCGTTCCTGGCGGGCGGCGTGGACAGACTGTATCCGTCTGGCCACAACGACTTGCTCACCCGTATCGCTCAGACCGGTCTGCTGATGGGGGAGTTGCCGTGCGGCTCCTCGCCCACGAAATGGCGCTTCCTCCAGCGCAACAGGCTCATCGCGGCGGCGAGTCGGGCCACCGTCGTCATCGAGGCCGGGCGGCGGTCGGGTTCGCTCAACACGGCCGCGCACGCTGCGGCGATCGGCCGGCCACTCGGAGCCGTACCCGGTCCGGTGACCTCGCCGGCCTCGGCCGGATGCCATCGGCTCATCCAAGAGTTCGGCGCCGCCTGTGTTACGTCGGCGGCGGAGATGGCCGAGCTCGCTGGTGTCGGGCTGGGCGAGCCGTCAGCACTCATCCCCGAGGGCACCGCCGACCGCGCAGAGCAGGGGGAGCCGGGTGCGAGCGGCCCCAGCGACACGGTGGGGGGAGGAGGCGAGCGGGGCGCGAGCGTGCGCGTGCTCGACGCGCTGGCGTATCGGTCGGCGCGGTCCGTGCGCGACGTTGCGGCGCGCGCCGGGATGTCCGAGCGCGAGACGAGCTCGGTTCTGGGCTACCTGGAGCTCGAGCGGCTGGCCGGCGAACGCGACGACGGATGGCGCAAGCTCCGGCCGCGGGAAAGCTAGAGCCCGAGCCCGAGCCCGAGCCCGAGCCGAGCCCGAGCCCGAGCCCAGTCCGCTCCGCACGCGGTGGGTCGCTACAGAGAAAGCGGACGCGGCGGGGCAGTCTGGGAGGGTGGAGTTTCACCGTGCGATCGAGGCGTACACCGTGCACCTCACGGTCGAGCGCGGATACTCGCCGCAAACGGTGCGGGCCTACCGCTCCGACCTCCATGCCCTGAGCACGTTCGCGGAGGGGCGCCAGATCGTCGACACGGAGGGGCTGACCCTCGACCTCCTTCGCGACTGGCTCTGGCACGCGGCGCAGAACGGCGTTTCGAAAGCGACGCTCGCCCGCCGTTCGGCGTCCGCGAGGGGGTTCAGCTCGTGGGCCACTCGGGAAGCGGGAGGTCAGGTCGACCCCGCCGCGCGGCTCCGGTCGCCGAAACCCGACAAGACGCTCCCTCGGGTGGTCAATCGAGCCCAGATGTCCGGGCTGCTGGATGCGCTGGCGGCCAAAGCGGCGGAGGGCGGCCCGGAAGAAGCCAGGGACCTCGCCGTGATCGAACTGCTGTACGCGTCGGGCATCCGGGTGTCGGAATTGACCGGGCTCGACGTCGACGATGTCGACCTCGAACGACTCACGGTCAGGGTGCTCGGCAAAGGCTCGAAAGAACGGGTGGTGCCGTTCGGGGTGCCCGCGAAAGACGCCGTCGTCTCCTACCTCCGAACCGCGCGGCCGCGACTCGCGACCGCGCGCTCCGGTGCGGCGCTGTTTCTCGGAGCCCGGGGCGGACGCTGGGGGAGCCGCGCGGTGTACCAGCTGGTCGCCGGGCTGCTCGCAGACATCCCGGGCGGAGGTCCGGCGGGGCCGCACGCGTTGCGTCACACCGCTGCGACCCACCTGCTCGACGGCGGCGCGGACCTGCGGGCGGTTCAAGAACTGCTCGGCCACGCCAGCATGGGCACGACCCAGATCTACACCCACGTCTCCACAGAACGCCTCAGAGAGAGCTACCGGATCGCCCACCCGCGCGCCTGACCACAGCAACGTCGGGCGCGTCCTGGTGACGTCGGCACGTCATCCGGGCCGGCCGAGGGGGAGAAGAACAGCCCGGGGCACGCGATCGAAGAAAAGCAGCGGCGACACGTAAGCGCCGTCGACTCGGACACCGATGTGGAGGCAGGCGGTGCCGCAGTGGCCCCCGGCGGCCACCGTTCCGATCGGCTGCCCGGTCGAGACGGTCTCGCCGACGGCGAGGCTCGATGCCAACGGCTCGTAGCTCGACAGCACGCCGGAGCCGTGATCCAGCGTGAGCACGGGACGGTCGACGACGACGCCGGCGAAGCGGACGGTCGCTGCGGCCGGAGCCGCGACGGCCGCGCCGGAGGCCGCCGCCAGGTCGATGCCCCGATGTCCCGCTGCGTATGGCGTGGCCGGTGCTTCGAAGCCCCGCGCGACAACCGGGGGCCGGAGAGGCCAGTTCCAGCGCCGGTCGGGCACGGGCACGCTCTGATCGATGGTCGCCTGCGATTCCGCCGGCTCCAGGAGCGTGGCCGCCGCGTACGCGCCCGGGCCCTCCGACACCACCGTTGCCGACGCCACGAGCACGGCGACCACCGCTCGTCCGGCGAACGCTCGCCGTCGCCCCGAGCGTCGACGCCGACGCCGACGCCGGCCCAGCTTCCGATCCACCATCCTCACCGCCCCCTCGTGACCACCCTGCCCCCGGGCGCGGGGCCGACGATCGGCTGCCCGCGAATCTGTGGACGGCGCCGGCGTCAGCGCGACTGTGGAGAGCGACACGCGACCTTCCGAGCCGATGCCTTGCCTGGGAGTCTCTGCGGAGTAACGTGTGTGCTGCCGGTCGCCCGCGACGCTCATCCACCGCCCGCGGATCCGCACACACAACTGCAAAGGTCTTCCATGTCTGAACAGAACAGCTCATCCGCGGTGAACAGCTCTGAGAGCGTCCCGAAGTACAGCGCGTCGATGCGACGCAAGGCGACAGGGCTCGCGATCGCTGCGGCGGTCGGCGGCTTCCTCTTCGGTTTCGACTCGTCCGTGGTCAACGGTGCGGTCGACTCCATCCAGCAGCATTTCGCGCTGAACGCCTTCGTCAAGGGCTTCGTGGTGGCCATCGCGCTGCTCGGCTGCGCGCTCGGCGCCTACGTCGCGGGACGCCTCGCCGACCGCTGGGGACGCCTGAAAGTGATGTTCCTGGGCGCCGGTCTGTTCTTCATCAGCTCGATCGGCGCCGGCCTGGCCTTCTCGGTGTGGGACCTCGGCCTGTGGCGCGTCATCGGTGGTCTCGGCATCGGCATCGCGTCGGTGGTCGCTCCGGCGTACATCGCGGAGATTGCGCCGAAGCAGCGCCGCGGCGGTCTGGCATCGCTGCAGCAGCTCGCGATCACGATCGGTATCTTCGTGGCCCTGCTGTCCGACGCCCTGCTCGCGGGCGTCGCGGGTTCGGCATCCGACCAGCTGTGGCTCGGCCTCGAGGCCTGGCGGTGGATGTTCCTGGTGGGCGTCATCCCGTCGGTGGTATACGGCATCCTGGCCTTTACGTTGCCGGAGTCGCCCCGGTTCCTGCTCGCGACCGGCAAGCATGACGAGGCGCGGGAGATCTTCTCGACGCTCGTGCCGGAGAGCGACATCGACCGTCAGATCAAGGACATCGAGAACTCGATCGCCGAAGACAAGGAAGGCCTGAAGGCGACGCTGCGCGGCGACCGCTTCGGGCTGAAACCCATCGTCTGGATCGGTATCATCCTGTCGGTCTTCCAGCAGTTCGTCGGCATCAACGTGATCTTCTACTATTCGACGACCCTGTGGAAGGCGGTCGGATTCACCGAGAGCAACTCGTTGCTCATCACTGTGATCACCTCCGTCACCAACGTGGTCGTGACGGTCGTCGCCATCCTGCTCGTGGACCGCATCGGCCGCCGCCCCATCCTGCTCACCGGCTCGATCGGCATGACGCTGTCCCTCGGCGTGATGGCGTTGGCGTTCGCGTTCTCGGTCAAGACCGATGGAGACGTGAGCCTGCCCGGCGCCTGGGGCCCGATCGCGCTGATCGCGGCCAACCTGTTCGTCGTCTGCTTCGGAGCGTCGTGGGGCCCGTTGGTCTGGGTGCTGCTGGGTGAGATCTTCCCGACCAAGATCCGCGGAAAGGCCCTCGGTGTCGCGGCCGCGGCACAGTGGATCGCGAACTTCCTCATCACCGTGAGCTTCCCGCCGATGTCGGACTTCTCGCTGCCGTTCACGTACGGCATGTACGCCGTGTTCGCGCTGCTGTCGTTCTTCTTCGTGTTCTACAAGATCCCCGAGACCAACGGCATGGCGCTCGAGCATGCTGAGACGCTGTTCGCCAACTCGGGCAAGAGCCGTGGGGTGCAGGTGAGGTCCAGCGGGGACTCCGTCAAGTCGCGCTCGTGACACCCGTGTTCTGATAAGCTGTCGGCAGCACTCCGCTCGTCGGGGTGACTACGCGTGCCCACTCGGGCTTACGCCGCATCCACCGGTCTTCACAATTCACGCGGATCCTTCCGCGCGAACGGCGAAGCGGATGCGCGTGCCGGGCACCAGGAGTGGCGGCCGCCCGGTCGCTGCAGTCAACCGCAACAGCATCCGTCTGCCCGGCAGAGGATGCAAGAACAGGAGACGGCAATGGCCGTTGTAACCATGCGCCAGCTGCTCGACAGCGGCGTCCACTTCGGACACCAGACCCGCCGCTGGAACCCGAAGATGAAGCGATTCATCCTGACCGAGCGCTCGGGCAGCTACATCATCGACCTGCAGCAGTCGCTCGCGTACATCGACAAGACCTACGAGTTCGTCCGCGAGACCGTCGCGCACGGCGGCACGATCCTCTTCGTCGGAACCAAGAAACAGGCCCAGAACGCGATCGCCGAGCAGGCGACCCGCGTCGGCCAGCCCTACGTCAACCAGCGTTGGCTCGGTGGCCTCCTCACCAACTTCCAGACGGTGTCGAAGCGTCTGGCCCGCATGAAGGAGCTCGAGGAGCTCGACTTCGAAGGCACCACGAGTGGCTTCACCAAGAAGGAACTCCTCATCAAGAAGCGCGAGCTCGACAAGCTGCACAAGTCGCTCGGCGGCATCCGCAACCTGACGAAGACCCCGAGCGCGCTCTGGGTGGTCGACACCAAGAAGGAGCACCTGGCGATCGACGAGGCCAAGAAGCTGGGCATCCCGGTCATCGGCATCCTCGACACCAACTGCGACCCCGACGAGGTCCAGTACCCGATCCCGGGTAACGACGACGCGATCCGTTCCGTCGGTCTCCTCACCCGCATCGTGGCCGACGCCGCGGCCGAGGGCCTCATCCAGCGTCACCAGAAGCCCGAAGAGGGCGCAGAGCCGACCGAGCCGCTCGCTGAGTGGGAGCAGGAGCTCCTCCAGTCGTCGGGCGACGAGGTTCAGGCCAGCGCCGAGACCGAGAAGGCCGCTGACGCCGACCTCGCCGAGGCCGAGGCGGACTCCGCCGAGGTCGTCGCCGAGGGCGAGGCAGTCGCCGAAGCCGTCGCCGAGACCGAGGCCGCCGACGAGACCGCTGCGGTCGCGACCGACGACGCCACCGAGGCAGTCGTCGAGGCCGAGACCGAAGCCAAGTAGTCCGTCTCTCTTCACCACTTCTTTCGAAAGACAAGGTTCTCAACGAACATGGCAAACATCAGCATCGCTGACATCAAGGCCCTGCGCGAGCAGCTCGGCACGGGCATGGTCGACACCAAGAAGGCGCTCGAGGAGGCCGATGGAGACATCGAGAAGGCCACCGAGATCCTGCGCCTGAAGGGTGCGAAGGGCAACGCCAAGCGCGCCGACCGCTCCACGAGCGAAGGCCTCGTCGCGGCCAAGGAGAACGGCTCGACCGCCACGATGATCGAGCTCGCCTGCGAGACCGACTTCGTCGCCAAGGGCGAGAAGTTCATCGCGCTCTCCGAGAAGGTTCTCGACGCGGTCAGCGCCTCCGGCGCCACGACCGTCGACGAGGCTCTCGCCGCGCCCGCCGGTGGCAAGACCGTCGCCGAGCTCATCGGTGACGAGGCCGCCATCCTCGGCGAGAAGGTGGAACTCCGCCGCATCGCCGTCGTGACCGGCGAGCACTTCGCGATCTACCTGCACAAGACCTCCAAAGACCTGCCCCCGCAGGTCGGTGTCGTGCTTGGCTACGCCGGCGACGACGCGGAGACCGCGCGCAGCATCGCGCAGCACATCTCGTTCGCCAACCCGGAGTACCTCACCCGTGAGGACGTTCCGACCGAGGCCGTCGAGAACGAGCGCCGCATCGTCGAGGAGATCTCGCGCAACGAGGGCAAGCCCGAGGCCGCCCTGCCGAAGATCATCGAGGGTCGCCTCGGCGCGTACTTCAAGCAGGTCGCCCTTCTCGAGCAGGATTACGCGAAGGACAACAAGCTGAGCATCAGCCAGGTGGTCAAGGATGCGGGCATCACCGTCTCCGGCTTCGCCCGGTTCAAGGTCGGCGCCTAACAGGCTCATGAAGGAGTCCGGATCGTTTCATTCGATCCGGACTCCTTTTCTGTGTGCCCGGCAGTAAGCCTCTGCCCTCACTCAGGGCACACACCCACTAGCTTTGAAGAGACTCGGCCAACGGAAGGACTCACACACGCATGTCGGAATCGAACAAGAGGCGCAGGGTTCTTCTCAAACTCTCGGGTGAGGCTTTCGGCGGGGGACAGCTCGGGGTCAACCCCGACATCGTCAGCGCCATCGCGCGCGAGATCGCGGAGGCCGCGAAAGACGTCGAGATCGCCATCGTCGTCGGCGGGGGCAACTTCTTCCGCGGCGCCGAACTCTCGCAGCGCGGCATGGACCGCGGGCGTGCCGACTACATGGGGATGCTCGGCACAGTCATGAACTCGCTCGCCCTCCAGGACTTCCTCGAGCAGGCGGGTGCGGAGACGCGCGTGCAGTCGGCGATCGCGATGACCCAGGTCGCCGAGCCCTACATCCCTCGTCGCGCCGAGCGCCACCTGGAGAAGGGGCGCGTCGTGATCTTCGGCGCCGGAGCCGGCCTGCCGTACTTCTCGACAGACACCGTCGCCGCGCAGCGCGCGCTCGAGATCGAGGCCGATGTCGTGCTCGTCGCCAAGAACGGCGTCGACGGGATGTACGACGACGACCCTCGCAAGAACCCGGACGCCCGCAAGATCGACCAGATCACCCACCAGGAGGCTCTGCAGCAGAACCTCAAGGCCGTCGACTCGACCGCGCTGAGCCTCTGCATGGACAACGGCATGCCGATGCGCATCTTCGGGATCGAGCCGGCCGGCAACGTCACCGCTGCCATCCTGGGCGCGGAGATCGGCACCCTGCTCGGCTGAGGCCGCCGGCCGCGGTCGCTGCGGCACCGCCCGCCGACGAGCGGGCTCTAGACTAGACACCGATTCACCGATTGAAGGAGAGACCGTGATCGCGGATGTGATTTCCGACGCCAGCCAGCGCATGAGCAAGACCGTGGAGGCGGCGAAGGACGACTTCGGCACGGTGAGCGCCGGCCGCGCCAATCCGGCACTGTTCCTCAAGCTGCTCGTCGACTACTACGGCTCTCCGACCCCGCTGGCGCAGCTCGCTGGCCTGCAGAACCCCGAGGCCCGCGTGCTCCTGGTCACGCCGTACGACAAGTCGGCGCTGAAGGAGATCGAGAAAGCGATCGTGAACATGCCGAACCTGTCGGCCAACGTCGGCAACGACGGCGACATCGTTCGCGTCACCCTGCCCGAGCTCACGGAGGAGCGCCGCAAGGAGTTCGTCAAGCTGGTTCGCAGCAAGGGCGAAGACGCCAAGGTCGCCATCCGGAACATCCGGCGCAAGGCGAAGGACGACTTGGACGCGCTGAAGAGCGAGGTCGGAGACGACGACGTCGCCCGCGGCGAGAAGGAGCTCGAGAGCCTCACCCGCGCCAACGTCGACGCCGTCGACGACGCGCTGAAGCGCAAGGAAGCCGAGCTCCTCGAGGTCTGACCTTCGAGGCCTAGGCACCGTCATGAGCAACAGCACTTCCGGTGACCCGGAGACCCCGGCGCCGGCGAAGCGCGGCCGTGCCGGGTCGAAAGCGGAGTTCAAAGCCCAGGTACAGGCGACCCGGGCCGATTTGGAGCGCCAGGTTCAGGCACGCAAGGCGCAGCTGGATGCGACGAACGAACGCATCGAGGCGCGCACCGGGCGCAATCTGATCCTCGCGATCCTGATCGGTCTGGCGTTCGGCCTGCTGATGCTGTTCAGCCTGATCTTCGTGAAGGAACTCTTCATGGTGATCGCGGCGGCCACCGCCGGTTTCGCCGCGTTCGAGCTCACGCAGGCTTTCCGGGGCGCCGGACGCCGGGTGCCGCGCATCCCGACGGTCGTCGCGGCCGTCGCCATCGTTCCCGCTGCCTATTACTTCCACGCCGGTGGCCAACTGGTGTCGCTGGCCGCGGGCATCCTGCTCGTCTGGGTGTGGCGACTCGTCGAGCAGGCGGCCAGGCCGAGCGATGGCGGCAACAAGCAGCTGCTGCGCGACCTGGGCTCCGCCGCTCTGGTGCAGCTCTACGTGGTGCTGCTCGCGAGCTTCGCCATCCTGCTTCTCGCCGAAGACGGCGGTGAGTGGTGGGTGCTGGCGTTCATCGTTCTCGTCATCGCGGTGGACACGGGGGCGTACGTCAGCGGTCTCTCGTTCGGCCGGCATCCGATGGCCCCGACCATCAGCCCGAAGAAGACCTGGGAGGGCTTCGCCGGTGCGGCGCTGGTCAGCGTGGTGGCCGGCGTGCTGCTGTCGATCTTCATGGTGGGGGAGCCGTGGTGGTTCGGCGTCGTGTTCGGCCTGGTCATCCTGCTGACGGCGACTCTGGGCGACCTCGCCGAATCGCTCATCAAACGCGATCTCGGCATCAAAGACATGAGCTCGTGGCTGCCCGGTCACGGCGGCTTCCTCGACCGGCTGGACTCCATCCTCCCCTCGGCGGCCGCCACCTACGCGTTGTTCCTCATCTTCGGATGACACAATGGGGGAGTGAGCACTTTCCCCCTGACTCGAAAATCGAAGCTCGGCTACGACACCGAGCAGGTCGACGAGTTTCTGAAGACCGCCCGCCTCGCCTATGACGGCGACGACGCGACGGCCGCCACTCTGACGGCCGCCGACATCCGTCACACCGCCTTCCCGCTGCGGAAGGGCGGATACTCGACCCTTCACGTGGATGCGGCCCTGGAGCGCCTGGAAGACGCATTCGCGGCCCGGGAGCGCGACGCGGCCCGAGCGGCCAAGGGCGAGGCCGTCTGGTTCGAGGAGGCCCGCACGACGGCGCAGGTCGTGCTCAACCGCCTCGCGCGCCCGCTCGGTCACCGCTTCGACCGGGTGAGCATCTTCACGTACGGCTACAACCGTGCGGACGTCGACAGGTTCGCCGGCCGCTTGGTGCGCTATTTCCAGGACGCCAAGCCGATGGGTGTCGACGAAGTGCGCACCATCACTTTCCGCCCGCAGCGCGGCGGATACCGCGAATCGCAGGTCGACCTGCTCCTCGATAGCGTGACGGATGTGATGCTGGCTGTTCGCTGAAAGTGGATGCGCTGCCTTGGCAGTTCGCGATTCGTCCGTTATGGTTCTGTGATCGTGGGTAGACGAGAAGCAGAGATTGTTCCGCTGTCTCCGGCCAACCCGGTCGGCGTGGCGGTCAGGCGACCCCATGTGCGGTCGAGGGCAGTGCTCATCGGATTCGCGTTCACCGCGGCGGTCGGGTTCACGCTCGTCAACGTGGTCGACCCGTACTCGGGTTCCGCGGCGACGCCGGCTTATGCCGACACCGTGCTGACCACCTCTCGCTTCGGCGCCGCTCCGGTGCAGTCGGCCACGGCGCCCGGCTCGTACACTGTGAGCGTCACCCGCGAGTCGGTGTCGATCAAGGAGAAGCCGAAGCCGGTCATCGTCGCTCCTCCGAAGGCGACGGCCCAGGCGTCGTCGAGTGGGGCACCGGCGGCCGGTACACCCGATCCCGGTTCGGCGCAGGCCGCGGGCTACGCGGCAGTGCAGGCGCGAGGCTGGGGCGACGACCAGTACAACTGTCTCGTCTCGCTGTGGAACCGCGAGTCCCACTGGAACGTGTACGCCTACAACGCCAGCAGCGGTGCATACGGCATCCCGCAGGCTCTCCCCGGCAGCAAGATGGCCTCGGCCGGCGCCGACTGGCAGACGAACGCCTCGACGCAGATCGCCTGGGGGCTCGGCTACATCCAGGGTCGCTACGGCACCCCGTGCGGCGCGTGGGACCACTCCGAGAACGAGGGCTGGTACTGACCCTCTAGCGAGCTGCTAGTAGCGTTGAGCCATGGAGTTCGCGCTGCTCGGTGTCGTGGGGATCATCGTGCTCGTCGCCGTGTCCGCCTTCTCCAAGCAGTTGGGGGTGGCGACACCGATCGTGCTCGTCGTCGTCGGCGTCGCGATCTCCTATCTGCCGGTCGTTCCCGATGACATCGAGATCCCGCCGTGGATCATCCTCACGGCCGTTCTGCCGCCGCTGCTGTATTCGGCGGCGATCCAGGTTCCGCTGATGGATTTCCGGCGCAACCTGGGCACCATCTCGGCCCTGTCGGTCGTGCTCGTGATCGTCACCGCCCTGATCATCGGGTTCATCCTGTTCATGATCCTCCCCGAGCTGAACCTCGCGGCCGGTATCGCGCTCGGCGCTGTCGTGAGCCCGACGGATGCGGTGGCGGCCACCGCGATCGCGAAACGTCTCGGCCTCCCGGCGCGGATCGTGACGGTGCTCGAAGGGGAGAGCCTGGTCAACGATGCATCGGCGCTGGTGCTGCTCAAGTCGGCGGTCGCCGCGACGGCTGCGGCCGCGGCGGTGAACATCGGTGAGATCGCGGGTCACTTCGTGCTCTCGGTCGTGGTCGCGATCGCGATCGGGCTGGTGGTCGGCATCGTGACCGTGTTCGTGCGGTCGCGCTTGAACGATCCGGTGCTCGAGACCGCGATGTCGTTTGCGGTGCCGTTCATCGCGTTCATCCCCGCGGAGACGCTCGAGGCCTCCGGGGTGCTTGCGGTCGTCGTCGCCGGTCTGTACACGGGACACAACGCGGCCCGCAAGTTCAACGCGCAGGCGCGGATAGCCGAACGTCTCAACTGGCGCACCGTGCAGTTCATCCTCGAGAACGGCGTCTTCCTCGTGATGGGCGTGCAGCTGAAGGCCATCGTGACGGCGGTGGAGACGCATCCGTCGAACCTCGACGTCTGGGGCTGCCTGCTGCTCGGCCTGATGATCTGCGTTCTTCTCCTCCTCATCCGTGGTCTCTTCGTCGTGCCGATCGTGCTGCGGCTGCGCGCCAATCAGTCGAAGGCCGCCACGTTGCGCGACCGCCTCGACGACGGGATGGACAGGCTGAAAGACCGCCCGGGGCCTGAGACGGAGCGCGACCACCGCCGCTGGAGCCGTGTCACCCGCTACTTCGAACGACGCTCGGCTGACATCACCGACATGCAGGAGGGCTCGATCGGCTGGCGGGGCGGCGCCGTGCTGACCTGGGCGGGGATGCGCGGCGTGGTGACGCTCGCTGCCGCGCAGACGCTCCCGCGCGACTCGCCGTACGCTTATCAGCTCATCCTCATCGCCTTCGTCGTCGCGCTCGTGACGCTGCTGGTTCAAGGCGGAACCCTCCCGCTGGTCATCCGCCTGCTGAAGGTGCAGGGTTCGGATGCCGCTGCCGACCGCCGCGAACTCGCAACGCTTCTCGAAGAGCTGAGCGAGGCGGGTCTGTCCGCGCTGGAGAAGCCCCAGATCGCCCTCGCGGAGGGCCAGGAGATCGACGACGTCGTGGTCGAACGCGTTCGCAAAGACACGCTGTTGCGGGTGGAGGCCGAATGGGAGCGCGTCGAGTTCGACGACTCGGCGGAGGAGACCGTCGGTCCCCATCAGCAATACCGGGCGCTGAAGACGGTGGTGCTCGACGCCGAGCGGGCGGCGCTGCTGGAGGCACGCAGCCGGGGCAACTATCCCTCGCGCATCCTCACCAAGGCTCAGCAGATGCTCGACTTCGACGAGTCGCGCATGGCGCAGCGAGAGAAAGACGCGTGAGCGGCGTTCTAGACTTGACCCATGCCGCGCAGCAATCGTCCGAGGGATCGCCAGAGCGGCTCCGGGGATGATGAGCCGCTCGACCTCTCCCGGCTGATGTCGGGCTGGCGCCGCACCGAGGTGAAGCGCGGCGTGCTCTGGAATGTGCAGCCGGTGTCTGCCGCGCAGGCCCAGAAGACCTACGCGTGCCCCGGATGCGGTCAGGAGATCGCGGCGGGCGTCGCGCATCTGGTGGCCTGGCGTGCCGACGGAGTACTGGGCGACCAGGCGGACATCGCCGCGAGACGGCACTGGCACGACCGGTGCTGGAAGATCAGCTAGGAGAGACGACGACGTGACGACAGAGCCGATCGAGATCCGCGGCGGCGTCGAGCTCCCGGCTCGGCGCGAAGACATCGAGCTGCACACCCGCGACGGTCTGACGCTCGTCGGCGAACTCGCCAGCCCGCTCGAGAGGCCGCCGGTGGCGACCCTCGTCACCCTGCATCCGCTGCCGACCGGAGGCGGCTTCATGGACTCGCACATCCTGCGCAAGGCGGCCGGGCGGTTGCCCGCCCTCGCCGACATCGCGGTGCTGCGGTTCAACACGCGGGGCACCAAGTCGCCGAGGGGCACGAGCGAGGGCGAGTTCTCTCACGGTGTCGAGGAACGCTACGACGTCGAGGCCGCGATGGCGTTCGTCGCCGAGCGCGGACTGCCGCATCCCTGGCTCGTCGGATGGTCCTTCGGCACCGAGCTGGCGCTTATGTACGGACGCGAGTTCCCGGTGGACGGCGTCATCCTGCTCTCGCCGCCTCTTCATCGCGCGAAGCCCGAACATCTGGCGTCGTGGGCGGGGGATCCGCGCCCGATCGTCGCGCTCATCCCTGAGCACGACGACTACCTCAAGCCCGACGCGGCCGCCGAGCGGTTCGCACCGTTGCCGCAGATCGAGCTGGTGGACGTGCCCGGAGGAAAGCACCTGTGGGTGGGGGAGACCCAGACCAGGCGGGTGCTCGACGAGATCGTCGCGCGGGTGAACCACGCGGCGCTGCCCCTTCCGACCGAGTGGCCTACAGCTCGTTCTGGCGGGGAATCACGACCTGCTTGATGATCAGCAGGATCGACGCGGCGAAGGGAATCGCGATCAGCGCGCCGAGGATGCCGAGCAGTGTGCCGCCGGCGAGCGCGGCGACGACCACGAGGGCGCCGGGCACCGCGACGGCACGGCTCATGATGCGCGGGCTGAGCACGTATGCCTCGACCTGCATGTAGATGATGTAGTAGATGCCGGCGGCGATGGCGGTCGCCGGCCCGGCGAGCAGACACACCGCCGTGATGATCACGGACCCGGTGATGGTGCCGACGAGCGGGATCAGCGAGAAGAAGAACGCCACGGACGCCAGCAGGATCGGGAACTTGGCACCGATGATGCTGAGGAAGATCAGGCTCAGCACGCCGTTGGTGAGCGCGAGGGCGAACTGGCCCATGACGTACTTGCCGACGGAGTCGGTGACCTGGTCGCCGAGGTCGGAGAAACGGGCCCGCTTCGAAGCCGGCACCAGCTGGTAGGTGGCGCGCTTGAGGCTCGGCAGCGACGCGGTGAAGTAGATGGTGAGGATGATCACGATGATCGCGCCGAAGACGCCGGAGACGATGCCGACACCGGTCTGAACGATCTGGCCGGTGATGTTCGGCAGGTTCTTCTGCAACCAGTCGGTCACCGCGCTGATGTTCGTGTCGTTGATGACACCTGGGAACTGTTGCTGAAGGCTCGCGAACCACTGCTCGGCCGTACCGCTGTTCACCCAGGTGATGATGCCGTTGATCAACTGCGTGAGCTGGTCGACGGCGACCGGGACGATCGCCCAGATCAAGCCGGCGAACGCGCCGAGGATGACCACGAGCGCGACGACCAGGGCCGCCCAGCGCGGAAACTTGCGACGCTCGAGAAACGAGATGAGCGGCTCGATGCCGAGCGCGATGAAGAGGGCGGCTCCGATGTACGTGATGATCGTCGCGAGATTGACGATCGACGTCAGGATGAGAAAGCCGAGGCCGACACCGAGGGTTCCGATGAGGCCGACGCGGAACGGATTCTGGATCTTCACTGTGTTCCCCTCGGTGGCGCGCTAACTGTTGCCGTCTGCCGAGACCTTCTCCGCCTGCTGAAGCACGCCCCGCAGGTTCTCGAAGTAGCCGGCGACGGCCTCGCGCTCAATCCTAATCTGCGCCAGCCGCTCCTCGGCGTCGGCCACGAGGCGTTGCGTGCGCTCTTCCGCCTCGGCGACCAGGGCGGACGCGCGGTCGTCGGCGGCTTCGACGATCTCGGCCGCGATGCGCTCGGCGTCTTTGCGGGCCGACTTCACGGTCTTGCGGGCTTCGGCGTCGAAGGTGTCTGCCTCCGTGCGGGCCTGTGTGGTTCGTTTGACGGCCTCGGCGAGCTGCTGGTTGGCCTCGTCGAGGTACTTCTGCGTCTGGGCGACGGCCTCCTGGTGACGAGCGAGGTAGTCCTTCTCCGCCTCATCACGCCGTGCCTTGAGCTCGACGTCGAGGTCGATGCGCGCCTGCTCGATCTCGCGCGACTTCGCCTCGATCTCTTCGAGGGCACGTCGGCGGGCCGCCGTGAGCTCGGTGTCGAGCGCGCTGCGCGCCGCGACGCTCTCCTGCTCGAACGCGCTGCGACGGTCGGCGATCTCGGTCTCGAGCGCCGTGCGCGCCTCCGCAGCCTCGCGCGCGAGTTCAGCACGCGCTTCGGCCGTGTCCCGGTCGAGGGCGACGCGGGCCTGCTCGGTCTCGTCGGCCAGGGCGACGCGGGTCTCCTCGGCCTCTTTGTCCAGTGCGATGCGCTGCTGCTCACGATCGTCGGCGAGCTCGTTCGCGGTCGACTCGCGCTGGTCGGCGAGGTCGACGGCGGTGCGACGCACATCCTCGGCGAGCGTGGTCTGGGTGCGTTCGGTCTCCTCCGCGAGCGAGGACTTCGTCTGTTCGACCTCGGCGGCCAGTGCGGACTTGGTCTGGGTGACCTCGGCTTCGAGGGCGGACTTCGTCTCGGTGACCTCGGCTTCGAGCGCCTTCTTGGTCTGGGTGACTTCGGCTTCGAGGGCGGACTTCGTCTCGGTGACCTCGGCTTCGAGCGCCGACTTGGTCTGGGTGACCTCGGCTTCGAGCGCCGACTTCGTCTGCTCGACCTCGGCGGCGAGGGCTGATCTCGTCTGCTCGACCTCGGCCGCGAGCGCGGCCTGCGTCGCAGTCACTTCGGCGGTGAGTTCTGTTCGGGCGTTCTCGATCTCGGTCGCGGCAGCGGCCCGCTCCCGGGCGACCTGCTCGGTGAGTTCACTGCGCGTGGAGTCGACTTCGGCGGCGAGCTCCGCCCGCAACTGGGCGGCCTCGGCATCCAGTTCGCGCCGCTGACGATCGGCGCGGGCGGCGAGCTCGGCCCGCGCCTCCTCGATCTCGGCCGCCAGATCTTTCGCCGTCTGCTCCCGGTCGGCGGCCAGGCTCGCCGCCGTCGTGCTGCGGTCGGATTCGAGCCGGGCCTTGGTCTGAGTGACCTCCGCTTCGAGAGCGGTCGTCGCCTGGAGCACCCTGTCGGCGAGTTCGCTCTCGGTACGGGCGACCTTGTCGGCCAGTTCGCTCTCGGTTCGCTCGACGGTGTCGTTGAGCTGGGACGTCCTCCGTGCGACCTCGTCGTCGAGGGCGCTCTTGGTGCGCACGACCTCCTGCGACAGCTCCGACTTGGTGCGGGTGACCTCGTCGACGAGTTCCGACTTGGTGCGGGTGACCTCGTCGTTCAGCGCGCTGCGGGTCTGTTCGACGTCGGCGGCGAGTTCGCCGCGGGTCTGCGAGACCTCGACGGCCAGGGCTTCCTTCGTCTGTTCGACCTCGGTCTGCAGGGCCAGGCGGGTGGCCTTGGACTCGGCTTCGAGATCGGCGTGCGTCTGCGCGGCGGCGGCGCTGAGCGCGGCACGCTGGGCCTCGACCTCGGCGGCGAGGTCGGCGCGGGTCTGCGCTGCCTCGGCGGCCAGCGCATCCCTGGTCGACCTCTGCTCGGCCTCGATGGCGTTCGTGGCCTCGGCGACCTGACGTTGCAGGTCGAGACGCGTCTGCTCGGACTCGCGCTCGAAAGCGGCCCGGTCGGCCGCGAACGCTGCGGTGAGTTCGGCGCGGTTGGTCTCGATCTCGTGGCCGAGCTGTGCGGCCTCGGCCCGTGCGGCCTCTGCCTCGCGGCTGGCGACGACCTTGAGCTCGGCCGCCTCGCGGTCGGCCTCGGCGCGCACGGCGGAGGACTCGCGCTTGCTCGTCGCCCGGAGCTCTGCGGCCTCGGTCGCGACGGCGCCGCGGATCGCCGCCGCCTCGCGGAGGGCATCCGTGACCAGCGACTCCTTGTCGGAGTTCGCCTTGGCGAGGATCTCCGCCGCCTCGATTTGAGCGTCTTCGAGAGCGGTCGTCGCGCGGGCGCGCGCGTCGGCGAGAACGCGCTCGGCCTGCTGCGTCGCGGAGGTCTTGATCTTCTCGATGTCGGCGGCGACGCCGTTGCGCAGCTTCTCGGCGTCGATGTCGGCCTGCGCGATGAGACGTGTGGACTGCTCCTCGGCGACCCGGAGGGTGTTCTCCAGCTTGGTGCCGAGGCCGGAGAAGGTGGGGCTGCCGACCTCCTCGATCTCCGCGTTCAGCTCTTCGACTCTGGCCTGCAGCCGCTTGATCTCCTTGGCGGCCTCAGCAGCCTGGGTGTTCGACTTGATGAGTTCGCGACGGCTCTCCTGCAGAGCCTTGTCGACCTCATCCTTGTCATACCCGCGGAAGACCTGGGTGAAGTTCGATTCGTCGGTGGCCACAGTTCGTCTCCTGGAAGTTTCGTGGGCGCCGAGCATCGCTGCGGCACCGACGACGATCTTACATTTTGCGGATGTGCGGCGCATCGGCGTGGGCGCATCCATGCAGCCAACGGTTAGGACCCTCCCAGGGTCACCTTGTATCGTTTATTGACTGTGCCCGCCCGTGCACCCGGGGGCAACACAGAAGGAGCTTGCTTGCGTTTCGTACTTGCCATCGTCGCGTTCGTCGTGGCGGCCGTCATGATCGCTGTGGGAATAGCCCAGCGGACGGTGTTCGCACCCCCGTCGCAGGTGTCTGTGTCGACGACCGTGACGGGCGACCCCCGCTTCGTGGTGATCGACGGAAGCGTGCTCAACTCCCATGTCGGGCAGCAGACGCTCACGATCGCCGGTGCACCGGCCAAGGATCAGGTCGTCGCGTACGGCCGCACGGCCGATGTCATGGCCTGGCTCGGCGATGAGACCTACGCGAAGGTCTCGTACGACAAGGCTGATGTCGCGCTGAAGTCGCGGCTCGTCAAAGCGGACGACGACGGAGGGGGCGCCAGCGGCTCGGGCGACGGATCGACCGCCACTCCCACCCCGACTGCGACTCCCACCCCGACGGCCACCCCCGGCAAGACGGCGACCACGGCTGGTCCGAACCCCAAGGGCTCCGACCTCTGGCTCGAGGAGTTCGACGGGGACGACGCCACGCTCACGCGCATGAACGTGCCCGACACGGTGAGCGTCATCGTCGCCACAGACGGGACGAAGCCGGCGCCCGATCAGATCCGCCTCGTCTGGCCGCTCGACACCAGCACTCCCTGGTCGGCGCCGTTGATCATCGGCGGCCTCGGCCTCCTCGTCATCGGCCTCGGGCTCTACCTCTGGGGCCTCTACTCCCACCGCAAAGCCCGCGGACCCCGCCGGAAGGGCGGACCCAAGATGCCGAAACTCCCCAAGGCGCCCAAGTACAAGCCGTCGAAGGCCGTCGAAGCCACGCCCAAGGGTCGCAGGTCGACCAGGCGTGCCATGGTCGCCATCCCCGTCGTGCTGGTTGGCGCCATCGCGCTCACCGGATGCAGCGACCTGTTCGTGCAGCCGAAGGCGACCCCGGTGCCGACCGCCACACCGATCGCCACCGATCTGCCCAAGGCGAAAGACGTGACGCCTCCGGCCGTCACGGTCCCGCAGCTCGAAGGCATCATGAAGCGCGTCTCGACGGTGATCACAAACGCCGACACGAAGGCCGATGCCACACTGGCGGCGACCCGTCTCACGGGGCCCGCGCTCCAGCTGCGCCAGGCCAACTACGCCATCCGGGCCAAGAAGGCGGATGAGCCCGTTCTTCCTCCGATCACCTCCGGGCCGTTCCAGGTCACTCTGCCGCAGGCGACGGACAGCTGGCCGCGCGTGGTAACGACGGTGATGCGCTCCGACGACAAGTCGAAGGCGCCGGTCGCGCTCGCGCTCGTGCAGAAGTCGCCGCGCGACAACTACCTGGTCGACTACGCGATCTCGCTCGAACCGGATGTCACCGTGCCCGATCTCGCTCCGGCGAGCATCGGCGCCGCGGTTGTGCCGCCCGACTCCAAACTGCTGAAGATGCCGCCGAAGGATGTGGCCGCCGCCTACGGGGACATCCTGATGAACGGCCAGGCCAGCAAGTCGTATCCGCTGTTCGAGGCCAAGGGGGACTCGCTCCGCACGGCCGTCGGCTCCGACTACAAGGCGAAGGCCAAGGCGA
This sequence comes from Leifsonia sp. NPDC058292, assembly GCF_042880955.1. NCBI lineage: Bacteria > Bacillati > Actinomycetota > Actinomycetes > Micrococcales > Microbacteriaceae > Leifsonia > Leifsonia sp. NPDC058292. The sequence goes on along the minus strand of NZ_JBHVYL010000012.1, from coordinate 44,498 downwards.
ACCTGTCGAAGACGGCCTCGCTCGAGTACACCAACGAGGTTCCGGCCGACAAGACCATCGCGATGGCGACGAACAACTCGGGTGCCATCGTGTGGACCACCCTCAACGAGTTCGAGACCACGAAGGTGGTCGAGGCCGGAGCCGAGGTGACGCTCACCGCCGGTGGAGCCGCCGAAGCGCTGCTCGGTGCATCGTCGAGCAAGACCGGTGTGCAGATGACCTACAGCTATCAGCTGGCGTTCTACGTGCCGCCCGCCGGTTCGACAGACCCCATCACCCTCCTGGGGTTCGCCCAGGGGCTGACCGCGATCAAGGAAGTGCAATGAGCGACATCCAGCCGAACCCGATGAGCCTTCGCGGCGCCGTCGACCTCAGCTCGCTTGTGAACCGGGCCATGACATCCGGCCAGCCCGCCGCGTCGCCCGCGGCGAACGGCGATTCCGCATCCGGTGACGGCACGGTGCCGCTGCCGAGCCTCTACTTCGAGGGCACCGACGCGAACTTCAACGACTTCCTCGATCTGTCGATGACAGTGCCGGTCGTCGTGGACCTCGGGGCCGAGTGGAGCGAACCGAGCACCCAGCTCTCCTCCGTTCTCGAGCGCGTGGTCAAGGACTACGACGGCAGCCTCGTGCTGGTGAAGGTCGCCGTCGAGGCCAACCCGCAGCTCGCTCAGGCGTTCCAGGCGCAGTCCGTTCCCGCGGTCGCCGCTGTGATCGGTGGCCGGCCGGTGCAGCTCTTCGCCGGAGCCATCCCCGAGGCGCAGATCCGCGATGTGTTCGAGCAGCTGCTGCAACTGGCCGCTCAGAACGGTGTGACGGGCCGAGCCGCCGTTGAGGGCGCGCCCGACGAGACCGCCGACGGCGAAGCGGCGGCCGAGCCGGCACCCGCTCCACTGCCGCCGCACCACGCCGAGGCCTACGAGGCGATCGAGCGCGGCGACTACGACACCGCCATCGCCGAGTACAAGACGGCCATCGCGCAGGACCCGAGGGATGCGATGGCGGTCGCCGGCCTCGCTCAGGTGAGCCTGCTGGCGCGTCTCGACGGCAGGACGCTCGACGACATCCGCGCCACGGCCGCCGCGAATCCGACAGACCTCGACGCGCAGCTTCTGGTGGCCGACCTCGACCTGTCGGGCGGGCACGTCGATGACGCGTTCGACCGTCTCCTCTCACTCTTCCCGTCGATGGATGCGCCGGGCAAGAACAGCGTGCGCGCCCGCCTGCTCGACTATTTCGAGATTGTCGGTGTGGACGACCCGCGCGTCACCAAGGCGCGAGCTAGGCTGACGTCGCTGCTCTACTGAGCGAGCCGGTGACGCCGGATCAGCACTCGCACTCGTCTCGATCCAGCCGGGAGGCTTGAATGCCGCGGGTCCTCGTCATGGGTGGCACCGGGCTCGCCGGGCGAGCCGTCACCGTCGAAGCGCTGGCGCGGGGCCACGAGGTCGTCGTCGCGAGTCGCCGCGTGCCGAACGAAGACGCGGCCGAGTACGTGCCCGGGGTCCAGTACCGCTCCGCCGATGTCGTCACGGGCGACGGGCTCGAAGAGGCGCTCGAGCGAGCGGATGTGTTCATCGACGCGACGAACGGGATGGGCCGCGATGCCTCCCACGTGCTCGCCTTCGGTTCGCAGAACCTCCTGCACACGGCAGCGAGATTCGGAGTGCACCGGGCGGTGCTGCTCTCGATCGCGAACGTCGACCTGTCGGCCTACAAGTACTACCGGGCGAAGACGGCGCAGGAGAACAACTACATCGCCTCGCCGCTGGAGACCCGCATCCTGCGTACGACCCAGTTCCACGACTTCGTCACATCGTTCTTCCGACGTGGTGCGCGATTCGGGCTGATCCCCGCACCGGCCAAGATCAGTCTCCAGCCGATCGCCGTCAGCGATGTCGCGCGACTGCTCGTCGACGCCGCGGAAGGGCGGGGCGAAGCGGACACGCGCACCGTCGGAGGCCCGCGCATCGAGACGTCTCGCGCTCTCGCCGAACAGTGGAAGTCGGCCACCGGAGCGCGGGGCGCGATCGTCGCGACCCGGCTGCCCGGCGCGATCGGCGCATCCTGGCGGGCGGGGGAGAACCTCGTGCCGGAGAACGCGATCGACGGGCTCGGCTACTCGGAGTGGCTCAGCTCGACCGTGGCCTGAGCCACAGACCGCCGAGCGGCGGCAGTGTGAGCACAGCCGACGCGGGTCGGCCGCCCCACGGCTCATCGACCGCCGTGACCGAGCCGAGGTTGCCGACCCCCGAACCGCCGAAGGCCTCGGCGTCGGTGTTGAGCAGCTCTTCCCATTCGCCCGCGAACGGCAGCCCGATGCGGTACTCGCCGTGCGGGTTGCCCGAGAAGTTCATCAGCACGGCGATTGGGTTGCCCTCCCTGTCCCAGCGGAGGAAGGAGACGACGTTTCCGGCGGCATCCGACCCGTCGAGCCAGTCGAACCCTGCCGGGTCGTTGTCGAGCTGCCAAAGAGCCGGATGCTCGCGGTAGAGGGCGTTCAGCTGAGCGACGAGATCCCAGAGCCCGCGATGGCTCGGCTGGTCGAGGATCCACCAGTCGAGGCCACGCTCTTCGCTCCACTCCGACGGCTGCCCGAACTCCTGGCCCATGAAGAGCAACTGCTTGCCCGGATGCGACCACATGAACGCGAGGAACGCCCGCACGTTCGCGAGCTGCTGCCAATGGTCGCCCGGCATCTTGCCGAGCAATGAGCCTTTACCGTGCACGACCTCGTCGTGGCTGATCGGCAGCATGAAGTTCTCGCTGAACGCGTAGACGAACGAGAACGTGATCTCGCTGTGGTGGTAGCTGCGGTACATCGGGTCTTCCTGGATGTACTGCAGCGAGTCGTGCATCCAGCCCATGTTCCATTTCAGGCCGAAGCCCAGCCCGCCGCTCGATGTCGGCGCGGTGACGCCGGGCCAGCTCGTGGACTCCTCGGCGATCATCACCGTGCCGGGGTTGCGCTTGTACGAGGTCGCCGTGACCTCCTGGAGGAAGCCGATGGCCTCCAGGTTCTCCCGGCCGCCGTGGATGTTCGGCACCCACTCGCCCTCCTCGCGGGAGTAGTCGAGGTACAGCATCGAGGCGACCGCGTCGACCCGCAGCCCGTCGATGTGGAACTCTTCGAGCCAGTAGAGCGCGTTGGCGACGAGGAAGTTGCGCACCTGCGAGTTGCCGAAGTCGAAGACGAGCGTTCCCCAGTCCTTCTGCTCGCCGCGGCGGGGGTCGCCGTGCTCGTAGAGCGGCTGGCCGTCGAAGTTCGCGAGCGCCCACTCGTCTTTGGGGAAGTGTCCGGGCACCCAGTCGAGGAGCACGCCGATGCCGGCCTGGTGGAGCCGGTCGATCAGGTACCGCAGGTCGTCGGGGGAGCCGAAACGGCTCGTCGGCGCGTAGTATCCGGTGACCTGGTAACCCCACGAGCCGCCGAACGGATGCTCCGACAGCGGCAGGAACTCGACGTGCGTGTAGCCGAGAGCGCCGACGTAGTCGATGAGCTGGTCGGCTGCCTCGCGGTAGCCCAGCCCCGGGCGCCAGCTGCCGAAGTGCAGCTCGTACACGCTCATCGGGCCGGCGTGCACGTCGGTGCTGCTGCGCTGCTGCATCCAGTCGCCGTCGTTCCAGGCGTGCCCGCGCTCCGTGACGACGGATGCCGTGGCCGGTGGGATCTCCGCCGCCCTGGCCATCGGATCGGCGCGACGCACCCAGGCGCCGTTGACGCCGAGCAGGTCGAATTTGTAGATCGCGCCGGCGCCGACCTCGGGGACGAAGATCTCCCAGACGCCGGTCGGTCCCATGGAGCGCAGAGCGTGCTGAGTGCCGTCCCATCCGTTGAACTCGCCGACGACGCGCACAGCGCGGGCGTGGGGAGCCCACACGGTGAAGGCGGTGCCGCGCACACCGTCGATCTCGCGGACGTGGGCACCGAGCGCCGACCAGAGCTGCTCATGCCGGCCCTCGCCGATCAGGTGCAGGTCGAGTTCGCCGATCGTGGGCGCGAACCGGTAGGGATCGTCTGCCGTCCAGACGGAGCCGTCAGGGTAGCGTGCCTCGATTCGGTAGCCGTCGCCGCCGACGATGTCGACGCCCTGCCAGATGCCGTGCGCGAGATGCGCGAGCTCGATGCGCGCGCCGGTGGAGAGCACCGCTGAGACCTCGCTGGCGAGCGGCCGGAGCGTGCGGATCACGGTGACAGGATCGGTGACGCCCGACGCGGCCGCCGGATGCTGTCCGAGCACGGCGTGCGGGTCGTGGTAGCTGCCGACGGAGACGGCGTAGAGCAGACCGTCGTCGATGGTCGGCAGACTGAGCGCTGCCGCGCCCTCGGGAATCGGAGCCATCAGGAACCCACCTTCACGCTCAGGATGTGCACGGGCTCGGTGAACGCGTCGAGCCGCACGTAATTGTCGGCGCCCCACGTCCAGCGCGCTCCGGTGACGATGTCTTTGACCTCGAACTGCTCGCCTGGGCGCACCCCGAAGCGGGCAACGTCGAGGTGCACGGTCGTCTCGCGCACCGAGTGCGGGTCGACGTTCGCGACGACGATGATCGCATCCGGAAGACCGCTGCGCGTGAACTCACCGGCGAGATACTTCGAGTAAACGAGGATCGAGTCGTCGTCGCTCGCGTGCACGTGCAGGTTGCGCAACTGCCGGAGGGCGGAGTGCTCGCTCCTGGCACGGTTCAGCATCGTGAGGTACGGCGCGAGCGAGCGGCCGAGCGTCTGCGCCTTGGCGTAGTCGCGCGGCCGGTACTCGTACTTCTCGTTGTCGATCGCCTCTTCGGCGCCAGGGCGGGCGACGTTCTCGAACAGTTCGTACCCGGAGTACACACCCCAGGTCGGCGCCGCCGTGGCGGCGATGGCGGCGCGCACCTTGAACGCCGCGGCGCCACCGAACTGCAGGTACTCGGTGAGGATGTCCGGCGTGTTCACGAACAGGTTCGGCCGCAGGAAGTCGGCGGTCTCGTCGGCGAGGCCGGTGAGGAACTCCTCCAGCTCCTCCTTCGTGTTGCGCCAGGTGAAATACGTGTACGACTGCTGGAAGCCCGCCTTGGCGAGCGTGTGGAGGATCGCCGGGCGGGTGAACGCCTCGGCGAGGAAGACCACGTCCGGGTCGGATTCGTTGACGGTGCGGATGAGCCACTCCCAGAAGGCGAGAGGCTTCGTGTGCGGGTTGTCGACCCGGAAGATGCGCACGCCGAGCGACATCCAGTAGCGCACGATGCGGAGGATCTCGGTGCGGAGGCCGATCGGATCGTTGTCGAAGTTGATCGGGTAGATGTCCTGATACTTCTTCGGCGGGTTCTCCGCGTAGGCGATCGAGCCGTCCGGAAGCGTCGTGAACCACTCGGGATGCTCGGTCACCCACGGGTGGTCGGGCGACGCCTGCAGGGCCAGGTCGAGGGCGACCTCGAGTCCGGACTGCTTGGCCTTGCCGAGGAAGTACGTGAAGTCCTTCTCGCCGCCGAGGTCGGGGTGGATGGCGTCGTGGCCGCCCTCGGCCGAGCCGATGGCCCAGGGTGAGCCCGGGTCGTTGGGGCCGGCGTCGAGGGTGTTGTTCGGGCCCTTGCGGAAGCTGTGCCCGATCGGATGGATGGGCGGCAGGTACACCACGTCGAAACCCATCGCCGCGATCTCGGGGAGCCGCTTGGCCGCGGTGCGGAAGGTGCCGGACTTCCAGGAGCCGTCCGCGAGCTTCTTCGCTCCCTCGGAGCGGGGAAAGAACTCGTACCAGCTGCCGACTCCGGCACGCGTGCGCTCGACCAGCACGCTCCGGGTCGGGGAGAGCGTCGGAAGGCTCACGACGGGACGATCCCGCAGGATGCCGACGATGCGGGGATCGAGGGCGGCAGCGAGGCGCTCCTCGACTGGTCGGGCCGTCGCCGCGACGACCTTGCCGGCCTCGGTGAGGTGACGGCGCTCGGCCGTGCTGCGGCGCTTGTCGGCTGCGGCGCGCACGATGATGTCGTGGCCGATGGTGAACATGAGCTCGACGTCGATGCCGGCGGGCACCTTGACCTCGGCGTTGTGCTTCCAGGTGGCGAACTCGTCTGCGTACGCCTGGATGCGGTAGCGCCACATCCCCTCGGCCTCCAGCTGCACGAGGGCCTCCCACCGGTCGGTTCCGGGCTCGATGGGGTGCATCCTGTGCTCGGTCTGCTCGCCCGCCGGGTCGAGGAGCAGCAGATCGACGCCGATCAGATCGTGTCCTTCGCGGAACGCGGTCGCCCGGAAGGGGACCACCTCGCCGCTGAACGCCGTCGCCGGCCACTGGCCGTCGTCGACCTGGGGAGACAGTCCCAGTATGGGGATTCGACCGAGCAGGGGTGCGAATTCGGGCTCTGCTGCCGGCTGCTTGTCGGGTGCTTGGATGCTCGTTGCGCTCTTTGCCACATCCCGACCGTACACTCACACCACTTGTTAGGGGATCGGTGTCTTCGGCGTAACGCGGCCTCCCTTAGGCTGAACCTCGTGAAGGCCATTCGTAGATTCACCGTCCGTGCAGTTCTTCCCGACGACCTCGGAGCGCTGGAGGAGCTCGCCGGCAATCTGCGCTGGTCGTGGCATGAGCCGACCAGGCAGTTGTTCGCGCGCATCTCCCCGGAACTGTGGCAGAAGGTCGGGCACGATCCGATCGCCCTGCTCGGAGCAGTGGACCCGTCCAGGCTTGCGGAGCTCGCTGCGGATCAGGGCTATGTGGACTGGGCGAACCACCTGCGAGAAGACCTGCGCGCCTACCTCACGGAGTCGCGCTGGTACCAGTCGCTCGACGGGTCGGCGCCGAAGTCGATCGGCTACTTTTCGCCCGAGTTCGGCATCGCGGCCGCGTTGCCGCAGTACTCCGGCGGACTGGGGATCCTCGCCGGCGATCACCTGAAGGCGGCCAGCGATCTCGGCGTGCCCCTGATCGGCGTCGGCCTCTTCTACCGGTCCGGATACTTCTCGCAAGCGATCACCCCCGACGGCTGGCAGCTCGAGAGCTACCCGGTGCTCGATCCGGACGGTCTGCCGCTGTCGGTGCTGCGCAATCCGGACGGCACGGCCGTGCAGATCACGCTCGCCCTTCCGAACGGGGTGCTGCACGCCCGCGTGTGGCAGGCGGCTGTGGGGCGCGTGCGGTTGCTCCTGCTCGACACCGACATCCCCGAGAACGAGGAACGCCTGCGCTCCGTGACCGACCGGCTCTACGGCGGCGGGGGAGAGCACCGTCTCCTGCAGGAGCTCCTGCTCGGGATCGGCGGCGTGCGCGCCATCAAGGCCTGGACGGATCTCTCCGGTTTCCCCGAGCCGGAGGTGTTCCACACCAACGAGGGTCACGCCGGGTTCCTGGGTCTGGAGCGCATCTCCGACCTGATCGGCGAGGGGCTCACATTCGACGAGGCGCTGCAGGTCGTGCGCGCGGGAACCGTGTTCACGACGCACACGCCTGTGCCTGCCGGAATCGACCGCTTCGAGCGACCGCTCGTGCAGCAGTACTTCTCCACCGACCTGCTGCCCGGCGTCTCCGCCCAGGACGTTCTCGCGCTCGGCGCGGAAGACTATCCCGACGGGTCGCCGGATGTGTTCAACATGGCGGTCATGGGCCTGCGTCTCGGTCAGCACGCCAACGGCGTTTCTCAGCTGCACGGTGATGTCAGCCGCCACATGTTCAACGGTCTGTACCCGGGGTTCGACCCCGACGAGGTGCCGATCGACTCGGTCACGAACGGTGTGCACGCGCCGACCTGGACGGACCCGATGCTGCGCGCGCTCGCCGAGGAGAGGCTCGGCACCGACGACACGACGACCGCCGACTGGGCGAACAGCGGCGCGGTCAGCGACCTCGACCTCTGGTCTGTGCGCACGAGGATGCGGGAGCAACTCGTCGAAGACGCGCGCCGCCGCCTCAGCGCGGCCTGGGGGAGCCAGAACCCGGGTGGAGTCGCTCCGGCATGGATGAACGACCTCCTCGACCCGTCGGTGCTCACCATCGGCTTCGCGCGCCGGGTGCCGACCTATAAGCGCTTGACGCTCATGCTGCACAATCCGGAACGCCTGCGCGCCATCCTGCTGAACCCCGACCGTCCGGTGCAGATCGTCATCGCCGGCAAGTCGCATCCCGCGGACGACGAGGGCAAGCGCCTCATCCAGAAGCTGGTGCAGTTCGCGTCGGAGCCCGACATCCGCACCCGCATGGTGTTCCTGCCCGACTACGACATCGGCATGGCGCAGCTGCTCTACCCGGGAACCGACATCTGGCTGAACAACCCGCTGCGGCCACTGGAGGCGTGCGGCACGTCGGGCATGAAGGCGGCTCTGAACGGTGCGCTCAACCTGTCCATCCTCGACGGCTGGTGGAACGAGTTCTACGACGGTGAGAACGGCTGGGCGATCCCGTCTGCGGATGCCGCGGGAGACGGCGCAGAGCGCGACGCCCTGGAGGCGGAGGCGCTGTACGACCTCATCGAGAACCAGATCGCACCGCGCTTCTACGACCGTGACGGAGACAACGTTCCCGAAGCCTGGGTCGCGCAGATCCGTCACACGCTCTCGACGCTGTCGCCGGAGTTGAGCGCCGAACGCATGGTGCGCGAGTACGTGAACCGGCTGTACGTTCCCGCGACCGGCTACGAGCGTCGTCTCACCGCCGACGGCTTCATGGCCGCTCGCGGTCTGTCGGCGTGGAAGCAGCGGGTGCGTGCCGCCTGGCCCGGTGTGAACGTCGCTCATGTCGAGTCGGGCGGGGTGGATGCGGTGCCGCAGGTCGGCGACGAACTGCACGTTCGCGCCCTGATCAACCTGAATGGGCTGCACCCCGACGAGGTCGAGGTGCAGGTCGTCTACGGGCGGAGTCATGACGGCGACGAGCTGACGGATGTGCGCCACGCAGCCCTCAGCGTCGACGTCGACGGCCCCGCATCCGATGACCCCTCCGTGGCACGCGAATACCGCGGCACGGTTCAGCTCGCTTGGGCCGGGGCGTTCGGCTATACGGTGCGCGTGGTGCCCAAGAACGAACTGCTCCTCGGGGCGGCGGAGCTCGGCCTGGTCGCGGTGGCGTCCTAGCCGGGCCGCCCCCGGCTCGATCGGGGCAGGTCAGCAGGGAGTGAACGCTGCGACCGCCGGTGTCAGTACGCCGGTTCCGCCGAGAAGGGTGATGGTCGACGCGTGGAGGCCCGCGGCGCCGGTCAGAAGCCCAGGAACCATGCAGGTCGTGCGGGTCACGTAGAGCGGCGCCGTGTTCTCGGCGGCGAGCACTGCGCCCGCGAGCGCGTCGGGAAAGTTCAGACCGTTCGCGATGTAGACGCTCGACGCCGAGGCGAAGGCGTCGCTGTTGATCGCCTGGGAGGTGGCGTATCTGTCGATCCCGCCCACCCTGGTCACCGAGGCGGCCTTGCCGGCGAGGGCGGCGGCGATGGCGGGAGAGACCGACCCTGTTCCTCCCGTGATCCGGATGGCCGCTGGGTGCAGCTTGGTGATCAGCGCCGACGTCGCCGCGTCGAGTGTCGTCGAGGAGCCCGGCACCAGCAGCACGGCGGAGGAGTTGGCGCCGGCGGCTGCACCCGCCGAGAGGGCGTCGGGGAAGTTGGCGCCGGTTGCGATGTAAAGCGTGTTGACGCCCGAATCGCCGAAGACGCGGTCGACGATGGTCTGAGACGTCTCATAGCGACTGAGCCCGGAGTACCGGACCAGCTCGTCGCTCAGCCCGTCGAGCTGGTCGAAGACCTTTGCGGAGACCGCACCGGGGCCGCCGACCACGACGATCTTCTCCGGCGCCAGCCGCTCGATCTCCTTCTTCACCGCTGGCGGAAGCGAGGCCGCCGGGGTCAGAAGAAGAGGACCGTGCTCTTTCGCGGCGGCGGCCGCAGCACTCAGGGCATCGGGGAACGTCTCGCCGCTCGCCAGATAGACGACCTTCGCGGTTCCGGGATCGGGGTACGCGGCCTGCGACACGGCGATCGCGCCGGCGTAGCGGTCTTGCCCCGAGACGCGGTTGACCGTGGGGGATGCGACGACCGTGAGCGAGCCGGAGACGGAGGCGGAGTGGTTCTTGGTGCCGTAGGCGGCGTCCACTCGATAGGTGTGCGCGCCGGCGCCGACGTTCGCCAGCGGGAACGACCAGGCCGGGTTCGCGGCGGTCACGGCCGCTGTCGCCGTCGGGGTCGTCGCCCCGTCGAGGAAAAGCTCGACCTTGTCGCCGGCGACCGCGGACGGGAGTGTGCCCGCGATGGCGCTGCTCGCATAGACGGTCGAGCCGGAGGTGACCGATGTCACCGACGGCGTCGGCACCGACACGGCGATCTCCCACACGCCGGCTTGCTGCTGGGTGATGCTCTTCGCGGAGCCGGGCGCCGACATCGGGAAGAACACCGAGGTCGACCCGTTGGCGCACGTGCTGAAATCGGAGCCGGAGGAGACCCCGACAGCGAAGGCTCCGATCATGGCCGAACCGCCGCTGTCACCCGAGAGCATGCAGGTGTTGGTGACGATCGAGTTGACGTCGACGTAGCCGTCGGTGGGATTGCCGACTTGCACGGTCACGTTCGTCGCGAGGACCTTCCCGCAGGTCCAGCCGCTGGTACTGCCGGATTTGCAGATCGCGCTCCCCGTCGTCGCCGTCGTCGTGCCACGGACGGTCACGGGTGTTCCTGCCGTCGGTGCGCCTGTGCGGCCGCCCCAGGTCGATACGGTCGGCTTCGGCGTGAAAGACCCGTTGGTGACGCTGACGAGCCCCGAGTCGTTGCCGCCGCCGAACACGAACGACGAGTCGACCATCGCGCCCAGATCGTCGCCCCGGAACGGCGTACTTCCGGCGGCGGCCTGCGTTGCGGCGAACGGCACCGGAAGCGGGTTGGGCACCGGCTTCAACTCCCTGAGACAGTGTCCGGCCGTGACGAACTGGCTGCCGCTCGTCGTCAGGTTGAAACCGTTGAAGCCGATCGAGCAGAGAAAGCCCGACGCACCGGCGGTGTATCCCCAGCCGGTGCCGCCGATGAGGTCGGCACGGGATTCGAGTCGGAGGCCCGCATACTCGGCCGCGGTCGGCGCTACATCGCCGACGACGGCCTCGGCGCCGCGCGATTCGGCGACCGCCGCATCCTCGGCCGAACCGACCCCGACGAGCAACGTCGTTCCGTCGATGCGTGAGTCGTTGACCGTGACTCCATCCGCCTTGAGGCCCGCGACGACCTGGGCGGCATCCACGGAGGCGGCCGAAGTGGCGAGATAGTCGGATGCGTCCAGCCCGAGATCCCGGCGTACAGCGGCGACCAGTTCCTGCGGGAGCGCGGCGGCCTCTGCCTCGAACCTCTGCGGCAGGTAGACCGACATGGTCGCCTCTCCCGGGTCTGCCGGCGTCGAGGGGACGAGCGGTTGCGCGTGCGTCGCGGTAGACGTGACCGACGACGCGGCCGACGCACTTGCCGTCCCCGGCTCGGCGACGGCCGGGGCGCCCGTCACGATGATGCCCGTCAAGACGACGACGCAGGTGAGCGCACCGCCGATCGTCGCTCGCCTGATTCCCACCGTGTGCATCCGCCCCACCGGCTCATCGCCGCTCGCATCCGTCTTGCAGTACGAACACACCCTAACGGGATGACCGATCGTCGAGGCGCTGCCATTCCGCGCGGTCTGACGCTGTCGAACCTCGGTCAATCCTTGGCGATGCGAGCGAAGACGCCCCTGGTGGCGCTCAGGAGGTCGGCGGGGGAGAGTTCGAGGTCGAGACCGCGCTTGCCGCCGGAGACGAAGACGGTGTCGAACAGCTGCGCGCTCTCATCGACGACAGTGGGGTGCGCGGTCTTCTGACCGATCGGGCTGATGCCGCCCACCACGTACCCGGTTCGCCGTTCGGCTACGTCCGGGTCGGCCATCGTGGCCCGCTTCGCGCCGACGGCCGCTGCGAGCGCCTTCAGGTCGAGCATCCCGACGACGGGCACCACCCCGACGACGATTCCCGCGTCGGTGTCGGCGAGCAGGGTCTTGAACACCCGCTCCGGTTCGACTCCGAGCGCTCGGGCCGCTTCGAGACCGAACGATGCGGCGGCCGGGTCGTGCTCGTAGGGATGCAGCTCGAACGGGATGCCCGCCGCCGACAGTGCGACGGTCGCCGGCGTGCCGGTGCCCCGCTTCTTCGCCACTATGCGGCGCTCTCCGGCGCCTCGACTCGGGGCCCGTTCGCCCGGTACAACTGCATGGAGGTTCCACCGACCAGCCGTGTCGAGCCGGGGGCGAACTCCGACTCGTCCTCCGCGATCGGGAGTTCGGTGGAACTGTCCCAGAGCAGCGCGTACGAGGTCACGCCGGGCGCGGTCGGGAGCGACACCTCGACGTCGTCTTCGACACCGTGCACGATCAGCAGCACGCGATTGAACTCCTCGCGATCCGGGGTGCTCGCCGCGAGGTACTGCAGGGTGCGGTTCTCCGGTGAGTTCCAGTCTTCGTCGTCCATGCGGTTGCCGCCGGCGTCGTACCAGTCCATGTGGCTGGCGTTGGGGGTCGTCTCGCCGAACACGGCGTACCTGCTCGGGCGGAGCGCCGGGTTGGTGCGCCTCAGTTCGAGGAGCCGTCGCGTCGTGGCCAGCAGTTCGCGCTCCTCCCTGGTGCGCAGCCAGCCCAGCCAGGTCAGTTCGCTGTCCTGGCAGTATGCGTTGTTGTTGCCCCGCTGACTGCGGCCGAACTCGTCGCCGGCGGTGATCATCGGCACCCCGGCGGAGAGCAGGAGGGTGCCCAGCAGGTTGCGCACCGTCTTGTGGCGCTGCAGCAGGATCGCCTCATCCATGGTCGGCCCCTCGACCCCGTGGTTGAACGACCGGTTGTTGTCGGTGCCGTCGCGGTTGTTCTCGCCGTTGCCGAGGTTGTGCTTCACGTCGTAGGCGGTCAGGTCGGCCATGGTGAAACCGTCGTGGGCCGTGACGAAGTTCAGCGACGCGAGCGGACCGCGCTCGGGCGAGAACGTGTTCGACGAGCCCGCCAGCCGGGTGGCGAACCCGCCGATGCCGATCGGAGCCTGGCCGTGAGCGCGCGCCTCCTTGATGTCGGCGAGCCAGAAGTTGCGCACCCGATCGCGGTACCGATCGTTCCATTCGGAGAAGCCGGCCGGGAAGTTGCCCGTCTGCCAGCCGCCCATCCCCACATCCCACGGCTCAGCGATCATTTTCACGTCGGCGAGCGCCGGGTCGTGCAGCAGACCCTGCAGCAGCGGATGGTCGGGCGTGTAGTGCACATCGGCGTCGCGGCCGAGGGTGGCAGCGAGATCGAACCGGAACCCGTCGATCTGCACCTCGTTCGCCCAGTACCGCAGCGAATCGAGCACGAGTCGCACCGGAACCTCTTTGCCGAAGTCGACGGTGTTGCCGCAGCCGGTGACGTCGATGTAGGCGCCGTCCGCATCCTGCCGGTAGTAGGTGGCGTTGTCGATGCCGCGGAAACTGGTGCGCGGCCCCCCGATGCCCTCCTCGGCGGTGTGGTTGTAGACGACGTCGAGGATGACCTCGATGCCGGCCAGGTGCAGGAGCTTCACCATTCCCTTGAACTCGGCGAGCACCGCGTCGGGCCCGGCCGCTTGAGCCGACCTGGACGCGTACGGAGCGTGCGGCGAGAAGAAGTTCAGGGTGTTGTAGCCCCAGTAGTTCGTGAGCCCCTGCTGGATGAGGCGCTGCTCCGACACGAAGGCGTGCACGGGGAGCAACTCCACAGCGGTGACGCCGAGATCTTTGAGGTAGCCGATCGTCGACTCGTGGGCCAGGCCGGCGTAGGTTCCCCGCAGGTCTTCCGGCACGTCGGGATTCAGCTTGCTGATGCCCTTGACGTGCGCCTCGTAAATGACCGAATGGTCGAGCGGGGTATTCGGCTTGCGGGCCTCGCCCCAGTCGAAGCCATCGGCGATCACCGTTCCGCGCCACTCATTCGCCCCCACACGCACCATGCCCCGGGCATACGGGTCGAGCAGCATGGACTCGGGGTTGAACATGTTGTTGGGGGAAGCAGGACCGGAGACCCGCACCGCGTAGCGCGTGCCGACCGTCAGCGAGCGCGAACGGCCGACCCACACATCGTTCGCGTCTTTCGACATCCTGACGGTCTTCACCAGCCAGTCGGGATCCTTGGCGTCGAACAGGCAGAGCTCCATGCCGTCGGCGTTCGCGGAGAACACCCGAAGCTCGCCGCCGTTCTGGGTGAGGCGAACGCCCAGATTGCGCAGAGGATCGGCCGAAGTCATGCGTTCTAGAGTAGTGACTACGACAAGCACCCGGCTTTCAGGAGCGCACATGACGGTCTACCTGGATCACGCGGCGACCACGCCGATGCGACCCGAGGCGATCGCGGCCTACGCGGACGCGATGGGCGTCGTCGGCAACCCGTCCTCCATCCACAGCCAGGGACAACAGGCGAAACGGATGCTCGAGGAGGCACGCGAGACGGTCGCCGCCACGCTCGGCTGCGATCCCATCGAGGTCGTGTTCGCCTCCGGAGGCACCGAGGCGATCAACCTCGCGCTGAAGGGACTGTACTGGGCACGGAACGCGGACGGCGCCCCGCCGCGGCCGCGCATCCTGGCGCCGGGAGGGGAGCACCACGCCACCGTCGACACCCTCGAGTGGCTGGAGCGGCACGAGCGCGCGAGCCTGGAGTGGCTGCCTCTCGACGGAGAGGGCCGCATCCGGGTGGACGACGCACGAGCGGCGCTCGCCGTGGAGCCGTCCGCCGTCTCGCTGCTCACGTATCTCTGGGTGAACAACGAGGTGGGCACGGTGCAGCCCGTGCCGGAGCTCGCGGCGCTCGCCGCGTCGGTCGACGTTCCGGTGCACGTCGATGCCGTCGCCGCCTACGGGCACCTGCCGATCGACTTCGCCTCGCTGCACCGCGACGGCGTGAGCGCGCTGAGCGTCTCGGCCCACAAGATCGGCGGCCCTGTCGGCATCGGCGCGCTCGTGCTCGGCCGCACCGCGAGCGTCGTGCCGCTGGTGCACGGCGGTGGCCAGCAACGCCAGGTGCGCAGCGGGACGCAGGACGTCGCTGCTGCCGTGTCGTTCGCCGTCGCGGCGAGGGCGGCCGCCGTCGAGCTCGCGGGGGAGCGAGCCCGGCTGACCGCGCTGCGCGACAGGCTCATCGGCGGCGTGCTCGCCGCGGTTCCGGATGCGGTGCTCAGCGGTGCGCCGTCCGGCTCACCCGACCGGGTCGCCTCCAACGCCCACTTCACGTTCCCCGGCGCGCAAGGGGATTCGCTGCTCTTCCTCCTCGACCTGGCCGGCGTGTCGGTGTCGACCGGCTCCGCCTGCCAGGCCGGCATCCCTGAGCCGTCGCACGTGCTCATCGCCATGGGCCGGGACGAACCGACTGCTCGCAGTGCCCTGCGCTTCACCCTCGGGCGCACCACGACCCAGGCCGACGTCGACGCACTCGTCGCCGCCCTTCCGGCCGCCTACGAGCAGGCCTCCCGCGCCGGCCTCGCTGAGCGCACCACCCGCCTCGGCCACTGACCCGCGCCCATCCCGCCCATCCCTCCCATCCCTCCCATCGCTCTCCGTCGAGGGGGCCCGACGCGCCGTTACATGGAGGCATGTAACGGCGTGTCGGGACCCCTCGGTGAGCAGGACGGGCCCAGCGGACGGCACTCAGGAGGGCTGGCGTAGGATATCCGGGTGAAAGTTCTTGCTGCGATGAGCGGAGGGGTCGACTCCGCGGTGGCGGCGGCCCGCGCCGTCGACGCCGGCCACGACGTCGTCGGCGTGCACCTGGCGCTCAGCCGGATGCCCGGAACCCTGCGAACAGGAAGCCGCGGCTGCTGCACGATCGAGGATTCGATGGACGCTCAGCGGGCGGCCAACATCATCGGCATCCCCTACTACG
This sequence comes from Leifsonia sp. NPDC058292, assembly GCF_042880955.1. NCBI lineage: Bacteria > Bacillati > Actinomycetota > Actinomycetes > Micrococcales > Microbacteriaceae > Leifsonia > Leifsonia sp. NPDC058292. The sequence continues at coordinate 28,661 of NZ_JBHVYL010000012.1, read as the reverse complement.
TCTGGGACTTCTCCGAACGGTTCAAGCTCGACGTCGTCGACGACTTCATCGCCGAGTACACAGCCGGTCGCACCCCGAACCCGTGCATGCGCTGCAACGAGAAAATCAAGTTCGCCGCGCTGCTCGAGAAGGCGCTCGATCTGGGCTTCGACGCAGTGTGCACCGGACACTACGCGGCGATCCTGACCGACGACGACGGCAACCGCGAACTGCACCGCGCGAGCGCGTGGGCGAAAGACCAGTCGTACGTGCTCGGCGTGCTGACCTCCGATCAGCTGGCGCACGCCATGTTCCCCCTGGGTGCCACGCCGTCGAAGGCCGAGGTGCGTGCCGAGGCCGCCGAGCGCGGGTTCAGCGTCGCGAACAAGCCCGATTCCCACGACATCTGCTTCATCCCCGACGGTGACACCCGCGGTTGGCTGGCCGAACGGGTCGGAGCCGAGACCGGCGACATCCTCGATCGCGAGGGCAACAAGCTGGGCGACCACCAGGGCGCGCACGCGTTCACGGTCGGACAGCGAAAGGGACTCAACATCGGCTACCCGTCCGACGACGGCAAGCCGAGGTTCGTGCTCGAGGTGCGTCCGAAGGACAACACCGTGGTGGTCGGCCCCAAGGAGGCTCTCGACATCGCGGAGATCGCCGGCTCCCGCTTCACCTGGGCGGGGCGTGCTCCCGAGAACGCCGGCGAGCCCTTCGCGTGCGACGTGCAGATCCGCGCGCACGCCGACCCGGTGCCCGCCGTTGCGGTCGTGAGGCCGAACGCCGACGGCGTCGACGAGCTCGTGGTTACCCCGGATGCGCCCCTCAACGGTGTCGCGCCCGGTCAGACCGCCGTGGTCTACCTCGGCACGCGCGTGCTCGGACAGACGACGATCGACCGCACCGTCTCCGCCGTACCGGTCGGCTGACCCGCCGACGCGCCGCGCCGAGTGTCGGGCGCCGTCCGTATGCTTGACGCGTGGCGAACGACAGCACAGAAATCCCCGACGACACGGTCGATCTGAGCGCGGCGAGTGCCGAGGCCCAGCAGTTGACCACCCGCATCCTCGAGCTCCGCGACGCGTACTACGAGCGCGACACCGTGCTCGTGAGCGACATCGAGTACGACGGGATGATCCACCGGCTCGAAGAGCTCGAGCGCCTGTATCCCGAGCTGCAGAGCCAGGACAGCCCGACGCAGACGGTCGGCGGCCGGGCCCAGACGACCCTCTTCGCGCCCGTCGAGCACGCCGAGAGGATGCTGAGCCTCGACAACGTGTTCTCCATCGCCGAGTTCGAAGACTGGGCGGCGAAGGTGGAGCGCGACTCCGACCGCAAGGTCGACTACCTCTGCGAGCTGAAGATCGACGGTCTCGCGATCAACCTGCGCTACGAGAACGGCGTGCTCGTGTCGGCGGCCACTCGAGGTGACGGCGTCGTCGGCGAAGACGTGACCGAGAACATCCGCTACATCCCGGTCATCCCCTCGCGACTGGCCGGGTCCGGGCATCCGCCGCTCGTCGAGGTGCGCGGAGAGGTGTTCTTCCCGGTCGCGCAGTTCGAGGCCCTGAACGCCGCCCAGCTGGAGCTCGGCGAGAAGGTGTTCGCGAACGCCCGCAACGCGGCGAGCGGTTCGTTGCGGCAGAAGGCGGAGGGCAAGAACGCCGCGCAGCTGGCGCTGATGCGGGCCCGCTTGAACCGTCTGCACATGCTCGTTCACGGCATCGGCGCGTGGGCGAACCCGCCGGTCGACAGCCAGTCGAAGACATACGACCTGTTGAAGGAGTGGGGGCTGCCGACGTCGAGCCACTACCGCGTGGTCGACTCCGCCAAGAAAGCGTCCGAGTTCATCGAGTACTTCGGCGCGCACCGCGACAGCGTCGAGCACGAGATCGACGGCATCGTCGTCAAGGTGGACGAGCTCGCGCTCCACGACGAGCTCGGCGCGACCAGCCGGGCGCCGCGCTGGGCGATCGCGTACAAGTACCCACCCGAGCAGGTCAACACGAAGCTGCTCGACATCGTCGTGAGCATCGGCCGCACGGGGCGGGCGACGCCGTTCGCCGTCATGGAGAAGGTTCGGGTCGCCGGCTCCGAGGTGCGCCAGGCCACACTGCACAACCAGGATGTGGTGAAAGCGAAGGGCGTGCTCATCGGCGACACGGTCGTGCTGCGCAAGGCGGGCGACGTGATCCCGGAGGTGCTCGGCCCGGTGGTCGAACTGCGCGACGGCACCGAGCGCGAGTTCGTGATGCCCGAGAACTGCCCGGTGTGCGGCACCAGGCTCGCGCCCGCCAAAGAGGGGGACATCGATCTCCGCTGCCCCAACTCGGAGTTCTGCCCGGCGCAGGTCGCCGGCCGCGTCGAGCACATCGGCTCGCGGGGCGCGCTCGACATCGAGGCGCTCGGCGAGGTGGCCGCGGCCGCGCTGACCCGCCCGCTGCATCCGTCGACCCCGCCGTTGCCGACGGAGGCCGGGCTGTTCGGTCTCGCGATGGCCGACCTCTTCCCCGTCGAGGTCGTGGTTCGCGACAACGAGACCGGGCTGGCGAAGCTGACCGAGGCCGGAACCGAGAAGACCGATACTCCTTTCCGTCGGCGCCGGCAGAAGAAGGATGGCCCGTGGGATCCCGATGCCACAGAGTTCACCGGCGACGCCGAGCACGTGCCGTCGAAGAACGCCATCGACCTGCTGGCCAATCTCGCGGCCGCCCGGGTGAAACCGCTCTGGCGCATTCTGGTGGCTCTCAACATCCGCCATGTCGGACCGGTGGCTGCCCGGGCGCTCGCCAACCATTTCGGCTCACTGGACGCGATCCGCACAGCCTCCCGCGATGACCTCGCCGCGGTCGACGGTGTGGGCGGCATCATCGCCGACGCGGTGCTCGCGTGGTTCGAGGTCGACTGGCATCGCGAGATCGTCGAGCGCTGGGCGCGCGACGGCGTGCAGTTCAGCACGCCGGGGCATCCCGGACCGGGCGCGGCCGTCGAAGCGGGAGGCACGCTCGCCGGGCTCACCGTGGTCGCGACGGGGTCGCTCGAGGGCTTCACGCGCGAGGGCGCCCAGGAGGCGATCATCGCGGCGGGAGGCAAGGCCGCGTCCAGCGTGTCGAAGAAGACCGACTTCGTGGCAGCGGGCCCGGGCGCCGGGTCGAAACTGGCGAAGGCCGAGGAGCTCGGGCTCACCATTCTCGACGCGGGCGGCTTTCGCCGGCTCCTCGAGGGCGGCCCGGATGCGGTGGCGTCCGACCAGGACTGACGCGTTTCGACCGAATTTATGACGCAAGAACCCCCGGTCTACGCCAGAACAGGGGGTAGAACGAACGGCTTTCGGCAGCAGTGGTACCGATAGCATCAAGGAGTGCGCTCGCCCGGGGCGCACTGCAAGGGCTTAGCTCGTCGCTCTCGGAGGGACCCGGACGGAGTGCTGGTCGGCTTTGCAGCTATCGTAACCATGACCTCGGTCGTCGCAGGGATGACCGGGGTTTCAGTGCTGCCCGCGGACATCCCCGCTCCGACGACCTATTCGGTCGTGAGCTCGACCTCTTCGTGGGCCGGTGACGCCACGGATTCCGCGGTCGGCGACGCCCCCGCCGGTCAAGCCTCCGGTGTCGCGGCCTCTGGCGCGATCCTCGGTTCGCTCAGCCGGCTCAGCGCGGCCGACCTGCCGGCGTTCCTGCAGAGCCATCGTTCGGATCTCGACCGCATGCTCGTCGACCCTCCGAAGGCCGGCGACATGAGCGGCGTCTGGCGTCTGCTCGATCCGGTGAAGCAGGCAGCGTTGCTGAAGGCGGCGCCGCACGTCATCGGCAACCTGGAGGGCATCCCGTACGCGGTGCGCGGGCGCGCGAACGTGATCGACCTGAAGCGCACGATCGCCGACACCGAGGACAAACTGGCGACCGGCGACGGCCGGGCCGTGCGCATCGAACTGCAACGCAAACTCGAGACCCTGGGCAACGTCGAGAAGGCGCTGACCCGCAGGGACGGCGTGAAGCGCACGCTCGTCTCCCTCGACACGTCGGACGACGCGCGCGCCTCCATCGTGATCGGCGACCTCGCCACCGCGAAATACGTGAGCGTGCTCGTGCCGGGCATGTACATGTCGGTCGGGGAACAGATCGAGGACTGGGCCAAGACCGCGCAGAACCTTTACGACCAGCAGACCGATTGGCTGCGGCGGGCGCTCGGGCCGCGTAGCGGCGGTGGCACACCCGGCGTCGCAACGGTCGCCTGGATCGGCTACCAGACCCCGGTGCTGATGAACATCGGCGGCATGAAGCTCGCCACAGAGGGCGCCGACAGTCTGGAGCGCACGCTCGAGGGCATCCAATCGCTGCGCCAGGCCGATCCGCCTTACCTGAGCGTCTTCGCGCACTCCTATGGGTCGACCGCAGCTCTGCTCGCGCTCGAACGCGGCTCAGTCACGGTCGACTCGCTCGCGCTGCTGGGGTCGCCGGGCAGCGACGCCCAGTCCGTCTCCGAGCTCAGCGTGCGGGCCGGGAACGTCTACGTCGGCCAGGCCGGCCTCGACCCGGTCGTGCACAGCGCGTTCTTCGGCAGCGATCCGGGCTCACCCTCCTACGGCGCCAAGCCGATGGGGGTGAACGGCGGTGTCGATCCGATCACAGGTCTCGAGCTCGGCGGGTCGTCCGGCCACAACGAGTACTTCACCGCCGGAACCGAGTGCATGCGCAATCTCGCACTGATCGGCATCGGGCTCGGCAGGCTGGTGATGAGCGGGGATGCGGATGCCGCGACACAGGATTCGCAAGCGGCATCCCAACCGGCGCCGCGCATAAACTGACTTGCACATGAGTGCCGATGACGAATCTCCCAGCCAGGATGCCGCGAGCCAGCGCCGGTCGTCTCGTCGGGCCTTTCTGAAGGGGGCGGGCATCGCGGCCGCGGGGGCAGCGGTCGGCGGTGTCGCCGGTGGGATAGCCGGTGCGGGCATCGCGGGTCAGCGAGCAGACCAGGTGGAGCACGAAACGGGCGAGGAATATCCTCCTCTGCCGCCGCGCTCTCGCCCGGGTTTCGATCATCTCGTGGTGCTGATGTACGAGAACCGGTCGTTCGACAACCTGCTCGGGTATCTGTACGACGAGAGCAGCCTCCCCGCGGGCAAGAGCTTCAACGGCCTCGCTTTCGGCGACTACAGCAATCCCGACCCGGCGGGCGGCGCCGACATCCCCGCGCATCCTTATGCGGGAACGACCGACTTCGTGATGCGGCAACCGTCTCCCGACCCGGGAGAGGTGTACCCGCACGTCAACACGCAGCTGTTCGGCGTGATCGACCCGGCGAGCAACGAAGACGCGCCCGTCGCCCGGATGCTGCCACCGTTCAATGCCCCGAAGCCGGGAACGAAGCCCGAGATGAAGGGCTTCGTGCGCGACTACATCGGCGTGCTGCGGAAGGACGATCGCGGGCAGGAGCCCGACCGCGAGGAGTACCGCCACATCATGGGCTCCTTCACCCCCGACATGCTGCCGGTGTTCTCGACGCTCGCCCGCCAGTTCGCCGTCTACGACGACTGGCACTGCGCGGTGCCATCGCAGACCCTCTGCAACCGCTCCTTCTTCCACGCGTCGACCTCGCACGGGTATGTGGCCAACAAGGGCGCCGAGGGCATCCGCAAATGGTTCGACCCGAAGAACGCGTCTCCGACGATCTTCAACCGGCTGCAGGATGCGGGCCTCAGCTGGCGCGTGTACTTCGACGACCGCCAGCTCATCTCGCTGACGGGCTTCATCCACGCTCCGGTGCTCGAACCGTTCTGGCACACCAGCTTCCGCACCATGACGGAGTTCTACAAAGACGTCGAAGAGGGAACGCTGCCCGACTACGCGTTCGTCGAGCCGAGGCTGCTCTACGACCACAACGACATGCATCCGCCGGGCGGCCCGCTCACCGAGGAGGATGTCGACGGGCAGATCATCGTCGGCGGCGCCATCTCCGACGTGCGGGCCGGCGATCTGCTGCTTCATCGGGTGTACTCGGCCATCAGGGGTTCCCGCAGCGCCAAGGGCTCGAACGCGATGAACACGATGCTGTTGGTGACGTTCGACGAGCACGGCGGCACCTACGACCATGAAGCGCCGGGGCCGGCCGTGCCGCCCGACGACAGCGGCCCGGGGGAGATGGGCTTCGAGTTCGACAGGATCGGCGTGCGTGTTCCGGCCATCGCGATCTCCGCGTACACCTCGCGCAACACGATCATCAATGAGCCGATGGACCACGCGGCCGTCATCAGCACGCTCACCAAGAAGCACGAGCTGAAACATCTGACCGAGCGGGACAGGGATGCGCGAACGATCGACAACGCGATCAACCGCACCACGCCACGCCAGCCCGGCACCTGGCCCGACACCCACCCTCAGTACCTTCCGGCGAATCCCGAGGCCCAGGCGCCGGCGCCCGGAGATCAGGACAGACCGCTCAGCCCGCCCGGCATCGGACTCATGGGGATGCTCGCCGCCCAGTACGGCGAGCCGGGGGAGCAGGTGCCCCGCACGTACCAGGAGGCGTGGGACCTGGTGCAGCGCAAGGGCCTCGGCCTGTTCGGTCAGACCGAATAGGCGCGACCGATAGAATCGAACCATCCACTTTTCGAATCCGTAGACGGAGACGCATGTCCGAAATCAGTGCAGAGCAGGTCGCACACCTGGCGAGTCTCGCCAGAATCGACCTGAGCCAGGAAGAGATCGAGAGCCTGACCAGCGAGCTCGGCCAGATCGTCGAGGCGGTGGCGAAAGTGACCGAGGTCGCGGGTCCCGACGTTCCCGCCACGAGCCACCCGCTGCCGCTCACGAACGTCTTCCGTGACGACGTGGTGCGCCCGTCTCTCACCGTGGAGCAGGCACTGGCCGCCGCGCCCGACCGCCTGGGCGACAAGTTCAAGGTCGCCCCCATCCTGGACGAAGAGTAGAGAGGCGCGCCGTGACCGACCTGACCAGACTTCCCGCCGCCACCCTCGCCGGGCTCCTCGCCTCCGGTGAGGTGTCGTCCGCCGACGCGACCCGGGCCCACCTCGACCGTATCGAGGCCGTGGATGCGGATGTGCACGCGTTCCTGCACGTCGCCGCCGACAAGGCGATCGCCACGGCGGAAGCGATCGACGCGCGCCGCGCGGCCGGCGAGAAGCTCGGCCCGCTCGCGGGCGTTCCCGTGGCCATCAAAGACGTGCTCGCGACGATCGACATGCCGTCGACGTCGGGCTCGAAGATCCTCGAGGGCTACCTGCCGCCGTACGACGCCACCGTGGTGCGCCGTCTGCGGGACGCCGATCTCGTGCCCCTCGGCAAGACCAACATGGACGAGTTCGCCATGGGCTCCTCCACCGAGCACTCGGCCTACGGCCCGACCCGCAACCCGTGGGACCTGGAGCGCATCCCTGGCGGCTCCGGCGGCGGCTCTGCGGCGGCCGTCTCCGCCTTCGAGGCCCCGCTCGCGCTCGGCAGCGACACCGGCGGCTCGATCCGTCAGCCCGCCGCGGTCACCGGTTCCGTCGGCGTCAAACCCACCTACGGCGGGGTCAGCCGCTACGGAGCGATCGCGCTCGCGAGCTCGCTCGATCAGGTCGGCCCGGTCTCGCGCACGGTTCTCGACGCAGCCATGCTCCACGACGTGATCGGTGGGCACGACCCGCTCGACTCGACCTCACTGACCGACACCTGGCCGTCGATGACCGACGCTGCCCGCGCGGGCCTCGTCGAAGGATCTCTGAAAGGCGTTCGCGTCGGGGTGATCAAGGAGATCTCCGGCGACGGATTCCAGGCCGGTGTGAAGCAGCGCTTCGACGAGTCGCTCGCTCTGCTCGAGGGAGCGGGCGCCGAGATCGTCGAGGTCAGCGCCCCGAGCTTCGAGTACGCCGTCGCGGCGTACTACCTGATCCTTCCGGCCGAGGCGTCCAGCAACCTGGCACGCTTCGACTCCGTGCGGTTCGGCCTCCGGGTCGACCCGAAAGACGGGCCGGTCACGGTCGAGCGCGTCATGTCGGCCACTCGCGACGCCGGCTTCGGCCCCGAGGTGAAGCGCCGCATCATCCTCGGCACGTACGCGCTGAGTGCCGGGTACTACGACGCCTACTATGGCAGCGCGCAGAAGGTGCGCACGCTCATCCAGCGTGACTTCGCCGCAGCGTTCGAGAAGGTGGATGTGCTCGTCAGCCCGAGCGCTCCGACGACGGCGTTCAAGTTCGGCGAGAAGCTGGCCGACCCCATGGCGATGTACCTCAACGACATCACCACCATCCCGGCGAACCTTGCCGGAGTGCCGGGCATGGGCCTGCCGATCGGCCTCGCGCCCGAAGACGGCCTGCCCGTCGGTCTGCAGCTGATGACGCCCGCACGCGCCGACGCGCGCCTGTACACGATCGGCGCCGCGCTCGAGCAGCTGCTGGAGCAGAAGTGGGGTCACACGCTGCTCAGCCAGGCGCCGGATCTCAGCGCCACAGAGATGTTCGCGAGCGAAGAGGGAGCCGTCTGATGGCCCAGGCAGAACTGATGGACTACGACAAGGCGCTGGAGCTGTTCGAGCCGGTGCTCGGCTTCGAGGTGCACGTCGAGCTGAACACCAAGACGAAGATGTTCTGCGGCTGCGCCAACGAGTTCGGCTCGGGCGCGAACACGAACACCTGCCCGACCTGCCTCGGCCTGCCGGGCGGTCTTCCGCAGGTGAACAAGAAGGCGATCGAGTCGAGCATCCGTCTCGGGCTGGCCCTCGGCTGCGAAATCGCCGAGACGAGCCGCTTCGCGCGCAAGAACTACTTCTACCCCGACACCGCCAAGAACTTCCAGACCTCGCAGTACGACGAGCCGATCGCGTTCGAGGGTTCTGTCACGATCGAGCTGGAGAACGGCCGCGAGGTCACCGTCGCGATCGAGCGCGCGCACATGGAAGAGGATGCCGGAAAGCTGACGCACGTCGGTGGCGCCACCGGCCGCATCCAGGGCGCCGACTACTCGCTGGTCGACTACAACCGCGGCGGTGTGCCCCTCGTCGAGATCGTCACCCACATGATCGAGGGCGCCGAGGCCGACGCACCCCAGATCGGCAGCATGTACGTGCGGACGATCCGCGACATCGTCAAGGGTCTCGGCGTCTCGAACGCCCGCATGGAGGAAGGCAACGTGCGCTGCGACGCGAACGTGTCCCTTCGGCCGCGCGGCTCCGGCAAGCTCGGAACCCGCACCGAGACGAAGAACGTCAACTCGCTGCGGTCGGTCGAGCGCGCCGTGCGCTACGAGATCCAGCGTCAGGCGGCCATCCTCGCCGACGGCGGCGTGATCGTGCAGGAGACCCGTCACTGGCACGAAGACACGGGAACGACGAGCGCGGGACGACCGAAGAGCGACGCCGACGACTACCGGTACTTCCCGGAGCCCGACCTCGTTCCCGTCGCGCCGTCTCGCGAGTGGGTCGAGGAGCTCCGCGGCACCCTGCCCGAGGCACCGGCCGCCCGCCGCAAGCGCCTGACGGCGGACTGGGGATTCACCGCGCTCGAGTTCCAGGACGTCGCCAACGCAGACCTGCTCGACGAGGTCGAGGCGACGGTGGCCGCCGGCGCGACCCCGGCCGCCGCACGGAAGTGGTGGACGGGCGAGATCGCCCGGCTCGCCAACGCACAGGGTGTGGACGCGACCACGTTGGTCTCCGCCGAGCACGTCGCCGAGCTCGCGAAGCTCATCGATGCCGGAACCCTCACGGACCGTCTGGCCCGCCAGGTTCTCGAAGGCGTCGTCGCCGGCGAGGGCGGCCCTCAGCAGGTCGTCGACTCGCGCGGGCTCGCGGTCGTCTCCGACGACGGCGCGCTGATCGCGGCCATCGACGAGGCGCTTGCCGCGCAGCCCGACGTTCTCGCCAAGATCCGCGACGGCAAGGTGCAGGCGGCCGGCGCGGTCATCGGCGCCGTGATGAAGGCGATGAAGGGCCAGGCCGACGCCGCCCGCGTGCGCGAGCTCGTGCTGGAGCGCGCAGGCAGCGCCGAGTAGCAACCCCGGTGAACCGGCGGCGCCGGACATCCTTCAGGGATGCCAGGCGTCGCTGGTCTTTCCCAGCCGCGTGCGTCAGATTAGGCGTATGGGCGTTTTCACTCTCGGTCGGCTGACCACGGTTCCGGCATCCTCGAACACGGCACTGCTCGCGCCGACGACGACCGGCCTGCTGATGTCGGCGGGCCTGCTCGACGAGGTGGGTGTCGTCGAGATCGATCCGGCGGTCTCCGACACGGCCGCGACGCGCGAGATGTTCGATCTCGACGCCGCCGTGCTCGCGAACTGCGTCGTCGTGGCCGGCAAGCGGGAGGGTGTGGAGAAGATCGCCGCGTGCGTGGTGCTCTCCACGACCCGCGCCGACGTGAACAGCGCCGTCAAGCGTCTGCTCGACGTGCGCAAGGCATCGTTCCTGCCCATGGAGCGCGCGGTCGAGCTGACCGGGATGGAGTACGGCGGCATCACGCCCATCGGGCTGCCGGCCGAGTGGCCCATCCTCGTCGACCGTCGGGTCGCCGAGACCGACGTGGTCATCGTGGGCTCCGGCGTGCGGCGATCGAAGATCCTCCTGCCCGGTCGTCTGCTCGGCACGCTGCCGAACGCTCAGGTCGTCGACGGGTTGGGCCTCGAGGTGGCCGGCGGATGACCGGTGTGCTCGGCCCCGTGCGGTCGAGGCTCATCGAGACGCTGGCCGGGCAGTCCGACGAGGTTCCGGCGTGGATCCTCGCTCTGGCCGATGGCGACGACGCCGGCTACTTCGGGCCGGGCGGCGCGGCGTGGACGGTGCACGGCGGGATGCCGACACTGGTAGCGGGTGTGCGGGCGCTCCTGCTGCAGGCACTGCATCCCGGGGCCCTCGCCGGAGTGAGGCAGTTCTCGCGGTACCGGGAAGACCCGCTCGGCCGGCTCGCGGGCACCATCCGCTGGATCCACACGGTCACCTACGGCTCCACCGACCAAGCGCAGGCCGGGTCCCGGATGGTGCAGGCCATGCACAAGCGGGTGGTCGGCACGTTCGTCGACGGGCACGGTGAGAGCCGGCCGTTCTCCGCGAACGACCCCGAGCTCGCGCTGTGGGTGCACCTCGCCTTCACCGACGCCTTCCTCACGGCGCACGAGCGCTGGGGTGGGGCGATCCCCGGTGGCGCCGACGGATACGTCGCGGAGTGGGCGACCGCCGGCGAGCTGATGAACATCCCCGACCCACCTCGCACCGCGGCCGAACTGCGAGCCAGGATCGCCGAGTTCACCGAAGCCGGCGAACTGCGCGGCGGGCCGGATGTCGATGAGATCGTCGGCTTCATCCGGAGACCTCCGCTCCGCCGGATGCTGCGCCCGTCGTACAGCGTGCTGTTCCGCGCCGCGGTCTCCACCCTCGAACCCGCTCACCGCACGATGCTCGGTTTCGAGAGCGGCCGCGTCGAGCGGATGCTCCCGATCGAGCGGGCCACGGCGGCCGTGCTGGGAGGCGCGGGAGCGCTGCTCGGCCCGCAGACCCAGGCAGAGCTCGCGGCGCGCCGGCGGCTGCAGCGGCTCGCCGAACAGGCCTGAGGGGCCGCGAGCGATCGTTTCGGCGCCGGCGGCGTTACGCTGAGTCCTGCGCCCGCTCGGAGCTGAGCGGACCTCACCCGTGGAGATTCTCATGACCGCAACGCTTCCGCCGAAACCCGACGACGTCGAGTCCAAGGGACTGAAAGACGGCGCCCTCGGGCTCGTCTCCAGTGTGGTCGTCGGTGTCGCGTCCACAGCCCCGGCATACAGTCTCGCCGCCAGCCTCGGGTTCATCGTCGTCGGCGGCACGCTCGCGGCCGGTGTCAAAGCCCCCGGGATCGTGCTCCTCGCGTTCATCCCGATGTACTTGATCGCCGTTGCCTATCAAGAGCTCAACAAGGCCGAGCCCGATTGCGGAACGACCTTCACCTGGGCCACCCGTGCGTTCGGTCCGATCACCGGGTGGATGGGCGGCTGGGGCATCATCGTCGCAGACGTGATCGTGATGGCCAACCTCGCGCAGATCGCCGGCTCGTACTCGTTCACCTTCGTCGGGAGCTTCGGGCTCCCGGCGATCGGGGACCTCGCGACCAACACGTTCGCCACCACGATCGCGGGGCTGCTCTGGATAGCGATCATGACCTGGATCTGTTACCGCGGCATCGAGATCTCCGCGAGGCTGCAATACGTTCTGCTCTCGTTCGAGGTGCTCATCCTGATCTTCTTCGCCGTGTTCGCTCTGGTGAAGGTGTACACCGGCACAGCCGAGCCGTACTCGCTCATCCCGCAGTGGGACTGGTTCAACCCGTTCACCCTCGATTTCGCGAAGACCATCGCCCCGGCCATGCTGACCGCGATCTTCATCTATTGGGGCTGGGACACGGCGGTGTCGATCAACGAGGAGACGAAGGACCCCGGCAAGACGCCCGGCCGCGCCGCGATCATCAGCACGCTGCTCCTCCTTGCGACCTACGCTATCGTCACGGTGGCGACCGTCGCCTTCGCTGGAGTGGGGGAGAAAGGCATCGGCCTGGCGAACCCCGACAACTCGGGCGACGTCTTCTCGGCCATCGGTCCGACCCTCTTCGGTGGCGGAGTGGTCGGCTCGATCTTGATGGCCGTGCTCGGGTTCTCGATCCTCACGTCGGCCTCGGCCTCGACGCAGACGACCATCCTCCCGACGGCGCGCACTGCGCTCTCGATGGCGGCGTACAAGGCGATTCCGGCGAAGTTCGCCCGAATCCACCCGAGGTTCCTCACCCCGACCTGGTCGACAATCGGCATGGGGATCGTCTCCGCCGTGTTCTACCTCGTGTTCACTTTCATCAGCCCGGTGCTGCTGAATGCCCTGATCGGGTCGATCGGCCTGATGATCGCGTTCTACTACGGCCTGACGGGCTTCGCCTGCGTATGGTTCTACCGCAAGACGCTGTTCCGGTCTTTTCGCACCATCGTCATGCGGGGGCTGTTCCCGCTTCTGGGCGGCGTGATGCTTCTGGCCGTGTTCGTGTACGGGCTCATCAGCTTCTCCGCCCCCGACTGGCTGGTCGATGACCAGGGCAAGAACGTGACGATCATCGGCATCGGCGCCGAGGCCGTCGTCGGGGTCGGTGGCCTCCTGATCGGCGCGGTGCTCATGGCGATCTGGTGGTGGCGCAAACCGGACTACTTCCGCGGCAAGACGCTGCCGATGCGCTCTCACGCCCTCGTGCTCACGCCGGCCGGGCTGCCCACATTCGGTCTCCCCGACTCGGGAGCGGGGCGCACCGTCATCTCACCCGACCGCTCGAACCTCCCGGCCGGGCAGGTTCCGGTGAGCGCCGAAACCCTCCGACCGGTGGAGGGTCCGGAGGAAAGCGCTCGGCGCGCCGAAGACGAACACGGCGGTCCCGTGCAAGGAAAGGACGGCAAGTGACGGAACGGCAACGCCTCGTCGAGTGGGAGGACCCCGCGCCCGGCGTGGCGGTCATGCCCACCATGAGCGGGCTCGAGTATCTGACGGCGATGATCGAGGGGGAGCTGCCACCGCCTCCGATCGCGAGCCTCATGGACATGACCCTGGTTGCCGCGGCGCCCGGAACGGCCACGTTCATCTGTGAGCCGGACGAATCGCACTACAACCCGATCGGCACGGTGCACGGCGGCCTGGTCTGCACGCTGCTCGATTCGGCTCTCGGATGCGCTGTGCAGACGACCCTTTCGCCAGGCCAGGGATCCACGTCCATCGAGATCAAGGTGAACTACCTGCGCCCGGTGCTCGCCACATCCGGGCGCCTCACGTGCGTCGCCACCGTGACGAAGCCCGGCAGCCGGGTCGCGTTCGCCGACGGTGTCGTCACCGACGCCTCGGGCAAGACCGTCGCCACCGCGACCGGCTCCCTGCTCGTCTTCCCGCTCCCTGCGCCCTGACCGCCACATCGAGGGGTCCCGACTCGCCGTTACATGAGTCCATGTAACGGCGAGTCGGGACCCCTCGATGATTCAGGCCTGGGAGGCGAGGAGCTGGTCGCGCACCTTGCGGCGGATCACCTTGCCGACGATCGAGCGGGGGAGCTCGTCGACTGCGTAGACGTGCCTCGGCACTTTGTACGCGGTCAGGTTGTCGCGTGCGAACGCTCGCAGCGCGGCCTCGTCGAAGGAGGCCCCGGGTTGCATGACGACGGCGGCGACCACATCCTCACCGCCGCGCGAACCCGGCAGCCCGACGACCGACACGTCGGCCAGCCCTTCGAAGCCGCGCAGCACGTCTTCGACCTCGGTCGGGGAGACATTGAAACCGCCCGTGATGATCAGTTCCTTGATGCGGTCGACGATGCGGACGAAGCCGTCTTCGTCCATCGTCACGATGTCTCCGGTGCGGAACCAGTCGTCGTCGGCGAAGACGGCGGCGGTCTCTTCCGATTTGTGCCAGTATCCCGAGAAGACCTGCGGCCCCCGGGCGAGGAGCTCGCCCTCTTCACCGAACGCGCGATCCTGGGATGGGTCATCGGGGTCGACGACGCGCAGCTCGGTGCTCGGCAGGGGGAGACCGACCGTGCCATCTCTGCGGGTGCTCCCGACCGGATTGGCCATGAGAACCGGTGAGCACTCCGAAAGCCCGTAGCCCTCGACGAGGTAACCGCCGGTCTTGCTCTCCCAAAGCTTCACGATCGTCTCGGGCAGACTCATCGCGCCCGAGATCGCGATCGAGATGCCCGACAGAGACACCTTGCGCTTGTCGGCGGCTGTGACCAGGCGCTCGTAGATCGGCGGCACGGCGGGCAGGAAGGTGGGCGGATGCTTCTTCACCACATCCAGCACCAGGTCGGGGTCGAACTTCGGGAACAGCACCAAGCGCGCGCCCATGCTCATCGCGAAGGTGAGGCACAACGTGAGGCCATAGGCATGGAAGAGGGGCAGCACCGCGTAGACGACCGACGAGCCGCGGTCGATGGTGGGAACCCAGGCGCGAGCCTGAGCGGCGTTCGCAGCCAGGTTGAGATGGCTGAGCATGGCGCCCTTGGCCACGCCGGTGGTGCCGCTGGTGTACTGGATGAGCGCCAGGTCGTCGCGCTCCGGCCGGGGGGACGACGCCTTCAGCCGCTTCGAGGCGAGCAGGGTCTCCCAGGCGATCGTGTTCGTCACCTTTGCCGTCAGCTGGTCGCGCGCCTTTCGGGCGGCGGGGACAGGGAGCCGGAGAGCGAAACGCTTCGAGGCGGGCATCGCTCGCGTGATGTCGATGGAGACGATCGTCGTGACGCCGAGGTCTTCGGGGAGGTCTTGCACGGTCTTGGCGACCTTGTCCCACACGATCGCGACCTGCGCTCCGTGATCTTCGAACTGGTGACGCAGTTCGCGCGGCGTGTAGAGGGGGTTGTGCTCGATCACGACCGCGCCCAGCCTCAGCACGGCGTAGAACGCGACGACGTGCTGCGGGCAGTTCGGGAGCACGAGCGCGACCCGATCGCCCTTGCGCACGCCGCGCTTGCGCAGTCCCTCGGCCACGCGCGCGATCTGTTCCCCCAGCTCCGCGTACGTCGTCGTGGCGCCGAAGAACTCCAGCGCGACGTGCTTCGGGTACGCGTTGACCGAGTCGTCGATGAGGTGCGCGAGGGAGCCGGTCGGCAGATCGATGTCGGCGGGAACGCCGTCTGCGTAGTTCGAGGCCCAGGGCCGTTCAGCGTAGATGCTCACGCCGAAAGCCTATCTACGCCGAGCGCACCGCTTCCTCGATCGGCGTGTCACCGGAGATGGCCTCCCAGGTGCGGCCGATGGATGCGGGCTCGCGGAGGCAGGCGGCGATGAGCGCGGCGACGTCTGCCCGCGGGATGGAGCCGCGCGGCGTGCGTTCGGCGAGGGTGATCCTGCCGGTTCCGTCGTCGAAGGTCAGGCCGCCGGGGCGCAGCACCGTCCAGTCGAGGCCGGAGTCCCGCAGCGCCGCGTCCGCGTCTCGCTTCGCTTCGATGTACGCGCGCCACACGGGCTCGGCGTCTTCGGCGACGGGGTCGTCGGCTCCCCATGCCGAGACCTGCACGAAGCGCCGGATGCCCGCGAGCTTCGCCGCCTCGATCGACTTCACCGAGCCGCCGTAGTCGACGGTGCGCTTGCGCTCGATGCTCGATCCCGCGCCTGCTCCGGCGCTGAACACGACCGCGTCGCAGCCATCGAACGCCGCGGCGAGCTGCTCCGTGGATGCGCTCTCGACGTCGACGACCGCGCCGAGGCCGCCCAGCCGGTAGACGTCTTCGGCGTGCTCCTCGTTTCTGACGATGCCGACGAAGTCGTCGCCATCGTCGTAGAGCACACGCATCAACTGCTGGGCGACTTTTCCGTGGGCACCGACGATTGCTACTCGTGTCATACCTCCATCATGGCCCGCGCGACGCGGATGCGCCCACGGCGAACACCTCAAGACGAAAGAGCGATTCTTTGTTAGCGTCATCACCATGACGGCGTTCATCGAACTCTTAGGGCGGCTCTTCGCCGCCTCGTTCGAGACCGTCTGGAGCTCGGCCAGCCCCGCCGGAGTCATCGCGTTGGCCGGTATGGTCGGCGCGATCGGTCTGGTCACGCTCGTGGCCGCATCCCGCGTCGGCTCGATCGTCGCCCTGGCGGCGTCGCTCAGCGTACGTGCGCGACTCGAACGGGCGATCGAGCCCGCCGATCGCGGCGAACTGCTCAGCCAGTCCGACCCGGACGCCGCCGGACGCCCGCGCCCCCGCGCACCCGGACACCTGCTGCAGACCGCGTAGCAGGCTTCACACCCTGCCGCTCGCGGTCAGACGGACACCATCTCATCCGTTCGACAGCAGGGACTTCTCGTGGACATCTTCTCTTTCGGCCCGATCGCGGCCATTCTCGACGGGGCGTACGGCCTCGTCACCGGCCTCTCGGCTCTCGTCGAGCCGGTCGCCGGCACGGCCAGCGGGCTCATCGCCGTCGTGCTCCTCACCATCCTTGTGCGCGCTGCGCTCCTCCCGGTCGGGATGAGCCAGGTGCGCGCCGAGTTCACCAGGCGCAGGCTCGCGCCCAAGCTGGCGGAATTGCAGCGGAAGCACGGCAAAGACCGGGAGACGCTGACCCGGAAGACGATGGAGCTGTACCAGGAGGAGAAGGCGTCACCGTTCGCCGGGATGCTGCCGCTTCTGCTTCAGCTCCCGGTGATCTCCCTCGTCTATGCGGTGTTCACGCATCCGACGATCGCCGGGCACGCCAACGAGCTGCTCACCGAGCAGGCGTTCGGAGCGCCGCTCGGCACGAGTTTCGTCGGCCTCACGAGCGCCGGATCCGCGGTCTGGCCGGCCATGGCGGTGTACCTCGCCGTGTTCGTGCTGATCGCGATCGTGACCACGGTCTCGCGCAAGGTGCTCGCGCTCCCGCCGACCAGCGTCGCCGCCCCCGGAGCAGGTGTCTCGCAGGCCGGGCTCGTGCGCGCGCTCTCGTTCCTCCCGTACGTCACCGTGATCTTCGCGGCGTTCGTGCCGCTGGCCGCCGCCGTGTACATCCTGACGTCGACGGCATGGACGGTCGCCGAGCGGTACACGCTGCGGCGACTGCTCGACCCTGAGCGCGGTGCAGCCTCCGGCACGGTCGAGCCGTCGACATCGCACTGAGCGCACAGCCTGCGAGTGGGATGCTTGTGCCATGAGATCTCGCACCGACCCGGCCGCCTCCGACCCGCGCTTCGGCGTCGGAGTGCAGGTTCACGTGCTCGAGCCGGCCGTCGCCGGCGACGACGACTGGGTGGGGGAGCCGACCGGAGTGATCATTGCGCCGGCCTCGGCGAGCCTGCGGGCCGTGAACCTGCCGTCGGGGTCGTCGACGAGGTGGATGGTGTCGTTCGACCAGCCGCAGCACAGGCGCGACGGCCGCGGGCCGTTCGAGAGCGCATCCATCGAGCAGCACCTGCTGGTGGCAGCCGAGCCGATCGCCGACTGACGTGCTGCCTCCCGCCACTGTTCACCGGAGCGGGAGGCTCATACAATGACGGCATGTTCGTCGAGGGCACCCTTCGATGGCAGGTCACCGAGGACTGTCCGTGGGACCTGCTGATGGCCCTTGCCCTTCGCGATCTCGCGCATCTCGAGATCGCGGGCGCTCCGGCGATTCCGAGGCTGTCTCCCGCGGTGGCGCCCGTCTTGCACGCCGCGACGGGCGCCCTCCCCGTCCAGCCGGGCTCCGCATCTCCACGGGCCGCCGCCGCAAGCCCGCGCTCCCTGCTCGAAGAGCAGTGGCTGGCGTGGTTCGAGCTGACCGTCGACCGCGAGCGCCGGCCGATCCTGTCGCTTCTGAAACCGCCGCACTTCGAGGCTTTCGATCGTGCGATCGAGCTGCAGGACGTGATCATGGCGCACTACGACAGGGCGATCGCCTGGACCCGGGCGCGCCATGCGGAGTACGCGCGAACGAGCATCGAGCAGCACGCGCGCCGTGCCGCCGACATCGTGGACGTCGTGCACCGACGGGAGTACGAGTTGCGTCGCCAGGCCGGCTATTTCCGGCTCGACATGTACGTGCTGCCGCTGGAAGAGCGTGGCGCCTGGATCGTCGGCCCGCACACCGTGATCGTGAGCACGGCACTGCGCGACGACCCGGAGGCGTTCCGTGACTGGTTCACCCCCGTGGTCGCCGCGCTCGTGTGACGAAGGTCAGGCCGGGCGACGCTCCGGCGACACGGTCTTCGCCGGGTCTGTCTCGGCCACGTCGCCGATCGCCTCGTCGATGCGGGCGAGCGTTTCGCCCGACAGCTTGACGCCCGCGGCCGCGGCGTTGGAGGCGACCTGCTCGGGCTTCGACGCGCCGACGATCGCTCCGGCGACGTTGGGGTTCTGCAGCACCCAGGCCACCGCGAGCTGGGCCATGGTGATGCCGAGCTCGTCGGCGATCGGCTGCAGCTTCTGCACCGCCGTCAGCACATCCTCGCGCATGAAGCTCTGGATGGCGTTCGCCCCACCCTTCTCATCCGCGGCGCGGCTCCCGGCGGGCGCTTCGGCTCCCGGCTTGTACTTGCCGGTGAGAACGCCCTGGGCCACCGGCGACCAGACGATCTGGGAGATGCCGAGCTCGGCCGAGGTGGGCACCACCTGGTCTTCGATGACGCGCCAGAGCATGCTGTACTGCGGCTGGTTCGAGATGAGCTGCACACCGAGGTCCTTCGCGAGGGCATGCCCCGCGCGCAGCTGCTCGGCCGTCCACTCCGAGACGCCGATGTACAGGGCCTTTCCGGCGCGCACCACGTCGGCGAAGGCCTGCATGGTCTCCTCCAGCGGCGTCTCGCTGTCGTAGCGGTGGGCCTGGTAGAGGTCGACGTAGTCGGTGCCGAGACGGGTCAGCGAGCCGTCGATCGATTCGAGGATGTGCTTGCGGGAGAGCCCGACATCGTTGTGGCCCTTGGGCCCGGTCGGCCAGTAGACCTTGGTGAAGATCTCGAGGGATGCGCGACGCTGGTCTTTCAGCGCGTCGCCGAGCACCTGCTCGGCGGCCGTGTTGGCGTAGGCGTCCGCCGTGTCGAACGTGGTGATGCCCGCTTCGAGCGCGGCGTGCACGCTCTTCGTCGCGATGTCGTTCTCGACCTGTGAGCCGTGGGTGAGCCAGTTGCCGTAGATGATCTCCGAGATCTTGAGTCCGCTGTTTCCGAGGTATCTGAATTCCATGTCTCCAAAGTACGCTGTCGGCGGCCCATGAGAAGCTGGGGCGGTGGGACGAGGTGACGGAAGCGACAGGCGCGTGACGACGAGCTCCGTCGACGACTCCACGGCGACCATCCTGCACGTCGACATGGACGCCTTTTTCGCCGCTGTCGAGCTTCTCGACCATCCCGAGGCGCGCGGCAAGCCGGCGATCGTCGGGCATCCTGGGCCCCGCTCGGTCGTCACGAGCGCGACCTACGAGGCCCGGCGGTTCGGCGTGCGGTCGGCGATGCCGGTGGCCCAGGCGCTGCGGTTGTGCCCTCAGGCGATCATCCTCCCGCCGCACATGCACAAGTACCGCGAGTACTCGCAGAAGGTGATGCAGATCTTCTCGGAGGTCACGCCGCTCGTCGAGCCGCTGAGCATCGACGAGGCCTTCCTCGACGTGGCGGGCGCACGCCGCCTGCTGGGATCGCCGAGGCGGATCGCCGAGCTCGTCCGGGCGCGGGTGTTCGACGAGACGGGTCTGACCTGCTCGGTCGGCGCCGCTTCGACCAAATTCGTCGCGAAACTCGCCTCCGGGCGGGCCAAGCCCGACGGGCTCCTCGTCATTCCCGAGTCGGAGACGCTCGCGTACCTGCGCCCTCTGCCGGTCGGAGCCCTCTGGGGCGTCGGCGCGAGCACCCAGGCCTCTCTGGAGCGGATGGGGCTGCGCACGGTCGCCGACCTCGCTGACACGCCGCTGCACGTGTTGCAGCGGGCGGTCGGCGAAGCGTCGGGTCGCAAGCTGCACGAGTTGGCGAACGGCCGGGACTCGCGGAGCGTCACGGTGTCCACGCGCGAGAAGAGCGTCGGTCACGAGGTGACCTTCGAGTCCGACGTCGACGACCCCGATCGGTTGCGGCGGGAACTGCTGAGGCTCTCCAACCAGGTGGGAGCGCGGCTGCGCGCCAACGGCCTCATCGGCCGCACAGTCGCGCTCAAGCTGCGGTTCTCCGACTTCCGCACGATCGCGCGCAGCCGCACCCTCGCCGAGCCGACCAACGTGGGCCGCCGGATCTTCGAGGAGGTTTGGCAGGTCTACGAGGGCCTCGATCTCGGCCGCACGCCCATCCGGCTGATCGGTGTGCGCCTTGAGCAACTGACGGAGAGCGGCGGCGACAGTCTCGCCCTGTGGGATCAGGACGAGGAGTGGCGCGAGACGGAGCGCACGCTCGACGCGGTCAGCGCCCGGTTCGGCCGCGGCGTCATCGGCCCCGCATCCCTGGTGAGGCCGCAGAGCGACGCCGACAAGGCCGAGGCCGACGGACGAAACCCCCGCTGGATCAGCGACTGAGCGCGGCCTCCTTCGCGAGGGCGACGATGTCGCCGTGCGGACGGTCGCCCGCCTCCGACTCCTGGGCGTCGCTCAGGTAGACCGTCTCGAACAGGCGCCAGAGCTCGGCCGACGTGATCTCGGAGCCGCCCGTCTCGGTCGCCGCCTGAACACGAGCGGCGAAGTCGACCTGCACGGCCCGGGGGAGGTCGACACCGTGGTCGGTCTTCATCACGTAGGCGATCCCGCCTTTGCCCGATTGCGAATTCACCCGCACGACGGCCTCGTAGTCGCGGCCGACGTCTTTCGGGTCGATGTGCAGGTAGGGCACCCGCCACGGATGCGATCGCGGGTCATCGACCTGCGCGAGCTCGCTCTCGCGTGCCTCGAAACCCTTCTTGATCGCATCCTGGTGCGTGCCAGAGAACGCTGTGTACGCGTACTCGCCGACGTAGGGGTGGCGCGGGTGCACCGGGATGCCCGTGCATTCCTCGATCGCCCGCCTGACGCCGTCGATGTCTGAGAAGTCGATTCCGGGGTCGATTCCTTGCGAGTAGAGATTCAGGGCCAGGGTGGCGATGTCGACGTTGCCCGTGCGCTCCCCGTTTCCGAACACACATCCCTCGACCCGCTGGGCGCCCGCCAGGACGGCCAGCTCCGCCGCCGCGACCCCGGTGCCACGGTCGTTGTGCGGATGCACCGAGAGGATGACGCTGCCGCGGCGATCGAGCTGCCGGCCCGCGTGCTCGATCTGATCCGCGTAGAGGTTCGGTGTGCCGATCTCCAGGGTGGCCGGCAGGTTGTGGGTCACGGGCCGGTCGACCGATGCATCCCAGAGCGTGGTCAACCGATTGCAGAGGTCGAAGACGAAATCCGACTCGGTGAGGTTGAAGACCTCGGGGGAGAACTGGAACCGCACGTTCGTGCCCGTGAGGGTGTCCGCGCCGCGAAGCATCTCGGTGGCCGCGGCGACGATGGTCTGCGTCAGCTCGGCGCGATCTCGACCGAGCACGACCGTCCGCCAGAGGGGCGCCGTGGCCACGTAGACGTGCAGCACGACGTTGTCGAGCCCGCGCACCGACTCGATGGTGCGCTGGATGAGGTCGGCTCGCGCGGCGGTGAACACGACGATGGTGACGTCGTCGGGCACGATGGCGCTCGTCGCCAGCGTTCGCACGAAGTCGAAGTCGGTGGCGCTGGCCGACGGGTAGCCGACCTCGATCTCCTTGTAGCCCATCCGCACGAAGAGGTCGAACAGCCGGCGCTTGCGTGCGCCGTCCATCGGGTCGGCGAGCGCTTGGTTGCCGTCTCGCAGGTCGACGGGCACCCAGAGGGGCGCCTGAGTCATCCTGGCGTCCGGCCACGTGCGGTCGGTCAGCTGCGGCAACGCGACGCGCTCGTGCGGCGAGGCGTATTTGCGATGTGGCATGCCGCTCGACTGTTGGGGGTTCCAGGTTCGGGGAACCGAGATGTCGGTCATGTGCGTTTCTCTTTCGTCGCGGGTGGGATGCGACCGTCGCGAAGCCTCCACGACGGCGCCCGGTCCCGGCTAGCGCGCGTCGTGGCGGCGAAGGAGGAGAAGGGAGCGCAGCATGATGGGCACAGCCTATGATTAATCAGGTCATCAGACAAGTGGAGGCATCATGGCAGCCGAAGAGCCCAAGCTCCTCGACCGCGCGTCGCTCGCGGAACGCCTGGCGGAGAATCTCGCTCAGGGGATCGCGACAGGCCGCTGGGCCGTCGGCGAGCGGCTTCCTTCGGAGACGGCGCTCGGCGGCCTGTACGGGGTCGGACGTTCGACGGTACGCGAGGCGGTGCGCACCCTTGCCGCGCGCGGTCAGGTCGAACCGAGACAGGGTGACGGCGTCTACGTGCGCTCCGAGAAGCCTGTCTCCGCGGTCGACCGGATGCTGAGCCGGGGGCGGATCGCTGACGTCTTCGAGGCCCGCATAGGGTTGGAGGCCGAGGCGGCACGGCTGGCCGCTTCGCGTCGCAGTCCCGCGCAGTTGCGCACGATCGAGCGGGCCTCCGCGCGACGCACCGGTTCGAGCGCGGCCGGCGGTGCGCCGTTCGTCTCCGCCGACCTCGCGCTGCACCGGGCCATCGTCGAGGCCGCGGGCAACCCGGTCATCCTCGACCTGTTCGACCATTTCGAGCCGGTGCTCGCCAGCGCCGCCCACGAGCTCGTGCGGTTCGGCACGGCGGCCGACGAGCCTGCTCGCGCCGACGTGGACGAACACGATGCCATCGTGCAGGCGATCCGCGACCGCGACGGTGAGGCCGCCGCGCGGGCGAGCCGCGAGCTGGCCAAGGGCACGCTCGCCGCGCTGCGGGCCTCGTCGTGACTCAGCGCAGGCCGACCAGGATGCCCCGGTGATCGCTGCCGTTGTCGGGGAGCACGGTGCTCGACACGGTGCCCAGTCCGCGCACCAGCGCGTGGTCGAGTCGTGCCACCGGAAATTCGGCCGGCCAGGTGAAGCCGAGACCGAGGTCGCTGTCCGCCGCCTCGGTCAGCTCTGAGAGCAGCGGTGTGAACTTGCGGTCGGTGGATGCGGTATTGAAGTCGCCGACGACGACGATGCGCGACGACTCGTCGGTCTTCACGGTGTCGGCGAGTTCTTTCAGCATCGTGTCCCGCTGCTCGTACTGACCCGGGCGCACGGAGGCGAGGTGCACGGCGTAGAGCCGGGTCGGGGCGACCGCCGTCTCGAGGTCGATCCAGAGCGCGCGATCCCAGCCGAGGCCGAGATCGAGCCGCCCGCTGTCCGCGATGGCGACCTTGCTCCAGACGCCGACCGTGCCGACGACCTCGCTGTGCGGGTAGCGGGAGTCGAGCACGGCCTGCACCGCACCGAGCGACGTGGCGTCAAGCTCCTGCAAGGCGATGACATCGGGGTCGCGGCTCTCGAGGTCGCGGGCGATGGACGCCGCGGCGGCGTTGTCGGCATGGATGTTCTCGCTCGCGATGGTGAGAGCAGCGGGACCTGTTCCCATCCCGGGCAGCAGGGCCGGCCCGAACGCGAGGCCCCAGACCGTGGCCGCGGCGGCGACGCAGAGGCCGGCGAAGAGCGAGAGCCGGAGTATCGCAGCGAGGCCGAGCAGGAGCACGACCACGCCGAGCCACGGCAGGAATGTCTCGACGAGCGAGGCCGCGCCCAGCACGTCGGGCAGCATCCCGTGCCACAGCAGCAGGGCCGCCACCGCGAGTGCGACCAGTCCGGTCAGGACGCCGCGGGGGCCACTGCTGGAACGGAGGATCGACACCCGCACGATTATTCACGGCTGTCCCCGGAGTACCCGCCGGAAACGCTGGGCGCAGCCTGGGGGATGGCCTGGTGAGTCTGTGAGCGGCAGGGGTACGGTTGCGGTATGACGAACATCTCCTTGAAGCTCGCGGAAACCATCAGTTCGAACGGCATCAAGTCGGTCTACGGCGAGCCCGTGGAGATCGACGGTACGACCATCGTTCCCGTCGCTGCCGTGCAATACGGTTTCGGGGCCGGGTCGGCGGGCGATGCCGATGAAGACGCTCCGGGCGGCGCGGGCGGTGGCGGGGTCAGCATCCCCTTCGGCGCGTACGTGAGCGATGAGACCGGTGTGCACTTCCGTCCGAACCTCATCACGCTGCTCGTCGTGGCGATCCCCTTCGTGTGGGTCGCCGGTCACGCCTGGTCGCGCGTCATCAAAGCGCTGAAGAAGTAACTCTCAGACAGCTAGACTGTCTGACGAACACGGGAGTCCGGTGAGCCGGGCTGAGAGGAAACTGCTCAAGTTTCGACCGTTGAACCTGATCTGGATCATGCCAGCGCAGGGAGACCTTCTCAATCCCGTGCCCTCTTTTCCTCGAGTGAAAGGGCACGCACAGTGCACGCAACAATCGCAACAACCTCTACGCGCCCGGCGCGCGTTCTCCGCTGGCGGGTCGTCGACATCGTGGTGGCGAGCGTCATCGCCGTCGCGGCCGGCGTCGTCTTCTGGGCTTGGGGGCAGACGTCGAGCCCGCTCTCGGCCCCGGTCGAGGCGGTGCTTCCCGGCTTCCAGGGCATCCTGAACGGACCGTGGCTGTTCGCCGGAGTGCTCGGCGCGCTCGTGGTCCGCAAACCGGGCGCGGCGATCTTCACCGAACTCGTGGCGGCCGTCGTCTCGGCACTCATCGGCACCCAGTGGGGTGTTCTCACGCTGGTATCGGGCCTGGTGCAGGGGCTCGGGGTCGAGATCGTGTTCGCGCTGTTCCTCTACGCGAACTGGCGTCTCGGCGTCGCGCTGCTGGCCGGCGCCGGCGCCGGGATAGCCGAGTCCATCCTCGACCTGCTCGTCTGGTATCCCGGCGCGAAGCCGGGCTTCGCCGTCACCTACGCGATCACGACCACCGTGTCGGGTATCGTTGTCGCGGGCCTTCTGTCGTGGCTGCTCGTGCGGGCACTCGCCAGAACAGGCGCCTTGAGCCGGTTCGCAGCCGGCCGCGAGGTGACAGGACGGGTCTGACCATCGTCGCGCGACAATCGCCATCGGCGTCCACTAGCGCGTCAGTCCCAGCCGCCGTTCGGGTCGGCGGTTGGGGCTGGCGTTACTCCGGCCGTGCCGCCTGGGCGGTGCGGGATGCGACGTTCGCGATCGAACCGGGGGAGCGGGTGCTGCTGCTCGGCGCATCCGGCGCGGGCAAGAGCACCCTGCTCGCGGGTCTGGCCGGGGTTCTGGGCGGAGACGACGAAGGGGAGACCCTCGGGCGGCTCGATGTCGACGGGGAGGATCCACGCCGGGCTCGGGGCCGAAGCGGACTGCTCTTGCAAGACCCCGATTCGCAGGTCATCCTCGCGCGGGTCGGAGATGACGTGGCGTTCGCCTGCGAGAACCTCGGTGTTCCGCGCGAGGAGATCTGGCCGCGCGTGCGGCGCGCGCTCGACGACGTGCGTCTCGGGCTGGACCTCGACCATCCGACGTCAGCGTTGTCGGGCGGACAGAAGCAGCGGCTCGCGCTGGCGGGGCTGCTCGCGATGCGCCCGGGCCTCCTGCTCCTCGACGAGCCGACGGCGAATCTCGACCCTCAGGGGGTGAGTGAGGTCCGCTCGGCGGTGTCGGCCGTTCTCGAGCGCACCGGGGCGACCCTCGTCGTCGTCGAGCATCGCGTGAGCGTCTGGCGCGATGTCGTCGACAGGGTGATCGTGCTCGGGGCCGACGGCGGCGTGCTGGCGGACGGGCATCCGGATGCCGTGCTCGCCGACACCTCGAACGAGCTGCGGCGCGCCGGCGTGTGGCTGCCCGACCAGCCTGTCCCGGTGCCGCAACCGGTCTCCATCGGCGCGCCGCTCCTGACGGCGGACGACCTGGTCATCGGCCGCGGTCCCGCCGTGCGGGGCCGGCGGCGTCGCCGCCGACAGCACTCCGTCGTGCCCCTGCCGCACCGGATCGATCTCTCCGTGGCGGAGGGGTCGGCCCTCGCGCTCACGGGGCCGAACGGTGCGGGCAAGTCGACGCTCGCGCTGACCATCGGCGGTCTCCTGCCCGCGCTGGGCGGAAGGTTGAGCGCCGAGCCCGCGCTGGCCGGAACGGCATCCGCCGATCCCGCGTCGTGGCTGTCCCGCGAGTTGCTGACCCGCATCGGCAGCGTGTTCCAGAACCCGGAGCACCAGTTCGTCGCCTCCACCGTGCGGGCGGAGCTCGCCATCGGGCCGCACGCCGTCGGGAAGTCCGACGCCGACGTGCGACGCCGCGTGGACGAGCTGCTCGACAGGCTCGATCTCGCGGGTCTCGCCGAGGCGAACCCGTTCACGCTCTCCGGCGGTCAGAAGCGTCGATTGTCGGTCGCGACCGCTCTGGCGACCAAGCCCAGGCTCCTGGTGCTCGACGAACCGACGTTCGGCCAGGACGCCAACACGTGGGCGGAGCTCGTGCGGATGATCGGCGAGCTGAGGGCCGACGGTCACGCGGTCGTCGCATCCACCCACGATGCCGAGTTCGTCGCAGCGATCGGTGCGGGCGAGCTCCGGCTCGCGCCGTCGCAGGCGCGCGAAGGGACCGACAGGGCGATCGCCCAGCCCACGATGACCACCGAAGGCGGTGCCGGATGAGCATCATCGCTCCGGTGCGCAGCGGACCGCTCGCGCAACTCAACCCGGTCGCCAAGCTGGGTGCCGCGCTCGTCGTGAGCGTCGTGCTGCTCATCTCGATCGACTGGGTCTCAGCCGCGGTCGCCCTCGCGGCGGAGCTCCTGCTCCTGTGCTTCTCCGGTCTCCCGGCACGAACGGTGCTGCTGCGCACGGCGCCGATCTGGATCGCGGCGCCGCTGGCCGGCATCACGACGGTGCTCTACGGGCGCACGAGTGGAACCGTGTACGTGCACTGGGTGTTCGTCGAGATCAGCGACGGATCGATCGCGCTGGGCGTGGCGACGGCGTTGCGCATCCTGGCGATCGGTCTGCCCGCCGTGATCGTGTTCATCACGATCGATCCGACCGATCTCGCCGACGGGCTCGCGCAGGTGCTGCGCCTTCCGGCCCGGTTCGTGCTCGGCGGTCTGGCCGGCCTGCGCCTGGTCGGCCTGTTCGTCGACGACTGGCGCGCGCTCACCCTGGCCCGCCGGGCTCGGGGGGTGGCGGAGTCCGGAGCGGTGCGCCGGATGCTCGGGCAGGCGTTCGCGCTGTTCGTGCTGTCGATCCGCCGAGGGAGCAAGCTGGCCACAGCCATGGAGGCCAGGGGATTCGGGGCACCGGTCGCCCGCACGTGGGCGCGGCCGTCGCTGTTCCGCGCCCGCGACTGGGCCGCACTCGGTGTCGCGGTGCTCGTGGGCGGGTCGGCCGCCGGAATCGCCATCGCGGTCGGGTCGTGGAATGTCATCGTCGGTTCGTGAGTCCGCCCTGCGGCTGCGAGGCGCGGTGACGCAGGCGGTGTCGGCGGCGCGGGACTCCGGCCGGCATCCGATCGTGCTGATCGACGGCCCGAGCGGAGCGGGCAAGAGTTCCCTGGCCGATCTGCTCGTCTCCGACTGGCCGGAGGACGTCCCTCCTCAGCTCGTGCGGATGGACGATGTCTACCCGGGGTGGGGAGGTCTCGACGCGGCGAGTTCGGCGATCGAGCGCGATCTTCTCGCGCCGTTCCGCGCCGGCGCCGCCGCGGGGTGGCTTCGCTGGGACTGGACGGTGGGCGCTCCGGCCGAGTGGAACGCCGTGAGCCGCAACCGGCCGCTGATCGTCGAGGGCTGCGGCACGCTCTCCCGCGAGAACTCGCAGCTCGCCGACCTCGCCCTCTGGCTCGACGCCGATGACCGGCTTCGCAAGCGCCGCGCGCTGGCCCGCGACGGCCTGTCGTTCGCCACTCACTGGGATCAGTGGCAGCACGATTTCGAGCGGTACGTGTTGCGAGAGCATCCTCGCGCGAACGCATCCCTCGTCCTGGATGTGACGACGTGGCCGCTCGGAGTGCGGGCCGGGGTCTCCGACAGCGCTAACGTTGGAGGCATGACCGACTCACAGCTGAACGCACCCGAATACATCGTCGAATACGTCGACGGACCGCTCTCCGGCACCACGGACCGCCGCGTCCTCATCGACGGCAAGGTCGACGAGCGCATCGGCGCCGTCGCCGCGATCGACGGGCTCGAGTCCCTCTTCTGGTACGCGGCCGGCGAAGAGCGCGAGGTCAACGGCGAAAAGTACGTGAAGTACCACTTCGACGCTCCGGACAGCGATCCCGTCGAGTCCGACGAAGAGCAGGAATCGCTCTAACCAGCGGTTTCGGGCAGGCATGACGCCTGCACGAGCTCAGGCCCAGCCG